>NZ_JBWKQR010000003.1:0-73955 GCF_059418905.1 Collimonas sp. GW821-FHT07E08
CGTCTTCGCTTGCCCATCAAACACCTCTCCTTAGCGAGTATTCTCGCCTAAATTGGTACCCGGATTCATTAAATCACTACAGAGGGGGCGTACGACCGGGTCGCTGCCTTTGTTCGCCAGTGGCGACCGGATCAACAGGATAGGGTCAACTTCGCAAGTAAAGAAACAGAAAAAGGCAACGCTGATGGAAGGGATTTTATAGTGTTCATGAACACTATAAGTGATCATGGATTCAATAAATCAATTAATTACAGGCACTTAGAAGTGCGAATGAACAAAATAAGTCGACATAACGGCGGGCTGCATCTATTGCTTCGCCCGGCCTTCCCATAGCTACCTGGGCTTGTCGCCCGGGCTGGATTTCGAGAGCCGGATCTTTGCCAAGGTGAACGCGCCGGAATTGCTGCTCAGGGAGCTGGCCAAACCTTCTTATGCCGCCGAGCCGATCGCGCTCGGCATCAATACCGACGCCTACCAGCCCTGCGAGCGCGACCTGAAGCTGACGCGGCGCATCCTGCAGGTGCTGTACGATTGCGAACACCCGCTGGCCCTGATCACCAAGTCGTCGCTGATCGAGCGCGATATCGACCTGCTGGCCGGCATGGCTGCCAAGCGGCAGGTGGTGGCGGCGGTCACCATCGCGACGCTGGACGCGACCATCGCCCGCACGCTGGAGCCGCGCGCGGCGACGCCGTCGCGGCGCCTGCGCACCATCCGCACGCTGGCGCAGGCGGGCATCCCGGTCAGCGTCAGCATTGCGCCGATGATCCCGTTTATCACCGAACCGGACCTGGAGCGCGTGATGGAAGCGGCAGCCGAGGCTGGCGCGGTGCGCGCCGGTTATACCGTATTGCGCCTGCCGTGGGAAGTGAATCCGCTGTTCCAGAACTGGCTGCAGGCGCATTTTCCGGAACGCGCCAACCGTGTGATGAACCGTATCCGCGAAATGCGCGGCGGCGCCGACTATGACGCCGATTTCGCCACCCGCATGCGCGGCGAGGGCGTATGGGCGGATCTGTTGCGGCAGCGTTTTGAAAAGGCCGTGCTCAGGTTCGGCCTGTGGCATGGCGGCTCGTTCGGGACCCTGGACGCCAGCCGTTTCCGGCGGCCGTACGTGCAGCCGGAAAAGGACCGGCTGTCAGGCCAGCTGGGCTTGTTTTAGCAGGCGCCGCAGATGGATCGTCATGCGGCGACCTGGCCCTTGAGCAGGACCAGCAAGGCGCCGGAACCGCCTTCGGCGGCGGTGGCCTGGCAGAAGGCCAGCACTTCTTCCTTCTGCACCAGCCAGTTGCGGACTTTGGATTTCAGCACCGGTTCCTTGTTGATGGAGCCCAGTCCCTTGCCGTGGATGATGCGCACGCAGCGCCAGCCGCGCTTGGCCGCCAGGCGCAGGAATTCGGCCAGGGCTTCGCGCGCTTCCTCGCGCCGCAAGCCATGCAGGTCGAGCTGCTGCTGGATGGTCCAGTGGCCGCGCCGCAGCTTGCGCATGACATCGGGGCCGATGCCGTTGCGGGCAAAGCTGAGCGTTTCATCGGTGTCGAGCAAGGTTTCGATGTTGAAATCGTCCGACAGCGATTCTTCCAGCGCGGCCTGTTCGTCGGCCAGGTGCTGGCGCGCGATCGGCAGCGGGCGCGGGATGGCCGGCGTGAATTTGGGCGGCACCGCCAGCGGCTTGACGTTGCCGATGCTGCTGCGGAAGATGTCGGCGTCGCGCCGCGCTTCCTGCTCGCGGCGTTTGGTTTCCGCTGCCGCGGCCTGGCGTGCTTCGTCCTGCGCCTTGATTTCCTTGCGCAGCGATTTGAGGGCGCTGAAGTCTTTGATCGGGCCGGCCATGATGTACGTATGTGCTAGGGATGAAGGGCGGCGCTGCGCGGCAGGCCGGCGGCCGCGGCGACAACGCTGCCGCCACGGCTGCCGGGCAGGGCCTTAGTCTTCCAGGAAGCGCTGGGCGTCGAGCGCCGCCATGCAGCCGGTGCCGGCGCTGGTGATGGCCTGGCGGTAGATATGGTCCTGGACGTCGCCGGCGGCGAACACGCCCGGCACGCTGGTGGCGGTAGCCATGCCTTCCAGCCCGGTCCGGGTCTTGATGTAGCCGTTGCGCATGTCCAGCTGGCCGTCGAAAATGCCGGTGTTGGGCTTGTGGCCGATGGCGATGAAGACGCCGTGCAGCGTGATCGGCGTGATGCTGCCGTCGGCCACCGACTTGATGTTGATGCCGGTGACGCCGCTGTCGTCGCCCGTGACTGCATCCAGCGTGTGGTTGTACTTGATGACGATCTTGCCTTCCGCCACCTTGGCGTTGAGGCGGTCCACCAGGATCGGCTCGGCGCGGAACTTGTCGCGGCGGTGGATCAGGGTCACCTTGCTGGCGATGTTGGACAGGTACAGCGCTTCTTCAACCGCCGTATTGCCGCCGCCGACCACCGCGACTTCCTGGCCGCGGTAGAAGAAACCGTCGCAGGTGGCGCAGGCCGAGACGCCTTTGCCCATGAACGCTTCTTCCGACGGCAAGCCCAGGTACTGGGCCGAGGCGCCGGTGGCGATGATCAGGGCGTCGCAAGTGTATTCGCCAGAATCGCCGATCAGGCGAAATGGTTTTTCAGACAACTTTGTGGTGTGGATATGGTCGAAAATGATTTCTGTGTTGAATTCTTCTGCGTGTTTGAGCAGGCGCTGCATCAGTTCCGGACCTTGCACGCCGTGCGGGTCGCCGGGCCAGTTCTCGACGTCGGTGGTGGTCATCAGCTGGCCGCCTTGCTCGACGCCGGTGATCAGGACCGGCTTCAGGTTGGCGCGGGCGGCGTAGACAGCGGCGCTGTAGCCGGCAGGCCCTGAGCCCAGGATCAGGACGTGGGCGTGCTTGGCGGGTTTGGTAGTGGTCATGTAAGCCTCAGGTAACAGATATCAAGCAACGATCATGAGTACGCGTCCATGGCCGCGGGCGGCCGGTGAACAGGCGGATAAATATTGTCAGGATCATCAAATTGCGCGTAAAAACTCGGTAAGATTATAGTCTACCCATGTGCGGCGCATCAGAACTCCGTGGCCGCCGCGCCGGGTTTTTTAGCAATGTTTCAAATGGAAACATCAAACACTGGTTATATATATAGGTATTGGGTGCATAATTTCAACTGTGAGAGCACTCTGGCCACCCTGTAAAGCAACAGCGAAGCAACACCAACCGGATTTATGACTAGAACAAGCCAAGCCTATACCCGCAACACCAAGCCGCAAGAGGCGCAGCCGCTGCCGAGCCGTCTGGTCCGGCTGCTGTATGAAGCGCGCTGGATCATCTATGCGGTCGTCACAGCCTACCTGATCATCATTTTCGCCAGCTACTCGAAATCCGATCCGGGCTGGTCGCACGCCAACGTGGTGCCGCACCTGCATAACTGGGGCGGCCGCATCGGCGCCTGGCTGTCCGACCTGATGCTGTTCGTATTCGGCGCCTCGGCCTGGTGGTGGTGCGCGTTGCTGCTGCGCACCTTGTGGCAGGGCTACCGGCGCATTTCCCAGCGTTTCCTGGTGGAAAAAACGGCCGAGCCCGAACATCACCAGGAAGGCCTGATCCGCGGCGCCGGCTTTGCCTTGATCCTGGTCGGCAGCATGGGCATCGAATACACCCGCATGTCGTCGCTGCACATGCAGCTGCCGCGCGCGCCCGGCGGCGTGCTGGGCCAGCTGATCGGCAGCAGTGCGCAAACCGCGCTCGGCTTCACCGGCTCCACCTTGTTCCTGCTGCTGCTGTTTGCGCTGGGCATCAGCCTGTTTTTCCACGTATCGTGGCTGACGGTGGCTGAGCGCATCGGCGCCGGCATCGAAAACGGGCTGCTGTGGCTGAAGAATTTCTATGTCGCCCGCGAAGACCGCAAGGCAGGGCAGGTGGCTGCGGTCAAGCGCGAAGAAGTGGTCGTGCAGGAGCGCGCCAAGATCGTGGTGGCGTCGCCGATCCGGATCGAGCCGCAAGTGGTGGCGGTGCCGAAATCGGAACGTGTCGAGAAAGAACGGCAAAGCACCTTGTTCACCGATTTGCCCGACACCAACCTGCCGCCGCTGTCGCTGCTGGACGAAGCGCCGCCGCAGCAGCAGACCGTGAGCGTCGAGACGCTGGAATTCACCAGCCGCCTGATCGAGAAAAAACTTTCCGATTTCGGCGTGCAGGTGAAGGTGGTGGCAGCTTATCCCGGTCCGGTGATCACCCGCTACGAAATCGAACCGGCGACCGGCGTCAAGGGCAGCCAGATCGTCGGCCTGGCGCGCGACCTGGCGCGTTCGCTGTCGCTGACTTCGATCCGCGTGGTGGAAGTAATTCCCGGCAAGATGTTCATGGGCCTGGAATTGCCGAATCCGAAACGACAGATTGTGCGCCTGACCGAGATCCTCGGCTCCAAGGTCTACAACGACGGCGTCTCCAGCCTCACCATCGCGCTCGGCAAGGACATCGCCGGCCATCCGGTGGTGGCCGACCTGGCGAAGATGCCGCACTTGCTGGTGGCCGGCACGACCGGCTCGGGCAAGTCGGTGGGCATCAACGCCACCATCCTGTCCCTGCTGTATAAATCCGATCCGAACCAGGTGCGCCTGATCCTGATCGATCCGAAAATGCTGGAACTGTCGATCTACGAAGGCATCCCGCACCTGCTGGCGCCGGTGGTCACCGACATGCGCCAGGCCGGCCATGCGCTGAACTGGGCGGTCAACGAAATGGAGCGCCGCTACAAGCTGATGTCGAAGATGGGCGTGCGCAACCTGACCGGCTACAACCAGAAGATCACCGAAGCCGACAAGCGCGAAGAGAAGATCCCGAATCCGTTCAGCCTGACGCCGGATGCGCCGGAGCCGCTGGAAAAGCTGCCGACCATCGTCGTCATCATCGACGAGCTGGCCGACCTGATGATGGTGGTCGGCAAGAAGGTGGAAGAACTGATCGCGCGCATCGCGCAAAAGGCGCGCGCGGCCGGCATCCACTTGATCCTGGCGACGCAGCGCCCATCTGTAGACGTGATCACCGGCCTGATCAAGGCCAACGTGCCGACCCGCATCGCATTCCAGGTCAGCAGCAAGATCGATTCGCGCACCATCCTCGACCAGATGGGAGCGGAAGCGCTGCTCGGCATGGGCGACATGCTGTACATGCCGCCCGGCACCGGCTTGCCGATCCGGGTCCACGGCGCGTTCGTCTCGGATGAGGAAGTGCACCGGGTGGTCGACTACCTGAAGGAACAAGGCGAGCCGAACTACATCGAAGGAATACTGGAAGGCGGCGTGCTGGAAGACGGCGCCGATGGCGCAGCGGGCGGCGGCGCTGCGGCCGGCGGCACCGAGGGCGACGAACTGTACGACCAGGCGGTGGCGGTGGTGCTGAAAAACCGGCGCGCCTCGATTTCGCTGGTGCAGCGCCATCTGCGCATCGGCTACAACCGCGCGGCACGCTTGCTGGAACAGATGGAAACAAGCGGGCTGGTTTCAACCATGCAATCCAACGGCAACCGGGAAATCCTGGTGCCGGCGGGAAATAGCAATACGGAGCAATAAGATATGCAAAAGAAAATCATCGCCAGCTTGACCGGCAAGAGCAACATGTTCGCCCAGTTCAAGTCGGGCCGCCTGATTGTCGGCCTGTCCCTGAGCATGGCGCTGTTGCCGTCGCTGGCCCATGCCAGCGCGCTGGAACAGTTCAAGTCCTTCGTCAGCAGCACGCAGTCGGCCAAGGGCGAGTTCTCGCAGCAGCTGGTGAAAATCGACGCCGGCAAGGCGCCCAAGGTAACCAGCACGTCCAGCGGCATCTTTATCTTTGCCCGGCCGGGCAAGTTCATCTGGACTTACCAGAAGCCGTACGAACAGGTGCTGCAAGCCGACGGCGACAGGCTGTACATCTACGACAAGGATTTGAACCAGGTGACCACCAAGAGCCTCGGCAACGCGCTGGGTTCTTCACCGGCGGCGATCCTGTTCGGCAGCAATGACCTGGAAAAGAATTTTATCCTGAAGGAAGGCCAGGCCAAGGATGGCATGGAATGGCTGGAAGCGACGCCGAAAGCCAAGGACACCACCTTCGACCATATCGGCATCGGCTTGAAGGATGGCTTGCCGCACGCGATGGAATTGCGCGATTCGTTCGGCCAGGTATCGCTGCTGACCTTCAAGAATTTCGTCAAGAATCCGCCGCTGTCGGCAGGACAGTTCCAGTTTGTCGTGCCCAAGGGCGCGGATGTGCTCAATCAGTAGTCGACACCGGACGGGGGGCGGGAACGATGCCGGGCGGCTAAGCCTGTTCCAGGAATTCCAGCTTGTTGGCGACGTCGCGCCAGGCCTCATGGCCGGGCAAGGGCGGCTGCGAGCGGGTGATCGGCTTCCAGTCCGGATGGGCGGCCAGGCGGGCGTTGATTTCGGCAAAGTGGCGTTGTTCGCCGGGCAGGTCGGTTTCGTTGTAGATCGCGCCGACCGGGCATTCCGGCACGCACATCGAGCAGTCTATGCAATCCTCCGGCGCGATCACCAGGAAATTCGGCCCTTGCCGGAAGCAATCCATAGGACAGACGTCGACGCAGTCGGTGTATTTGCAACGGATGCAGGAATCGGTGACGACAAAGGGCATGGCGGGCAGGATATGTGCGGGTCAAAATCGACTGGGATTCTCTCACAATCGCGGTTTTCGCGCAGGGCGCCGCCGCCGGCAGGTTTCCGTTCCCGCCGTTAAGATGCTGCATGACATTTGATTTTCCAGACAAAGACCATTTCCACTGAACCATGTCCGATCTCTTCAAAGTAGAACCTACACCGCCTTTAGCCGAAGCCCTGCGTCCGGCGACCCTGGACGAAGTGATCGGGCAGAGCCACCTGCTGGGGCCGGGCAAGCCGCTGCGGCTGGCGTTTGAGTCAGGCAAGCCGCATTCGATGATCCTGTGGGGCCCGCCCGGGGTCGGCAAGACCACGTTGGCGCGCTTGACCGCCAATGCCTTCGACTGTGAATTCATCCCGCTGTCGGCGGTGTTCTCCGGCGTCAAGGATATCCGGGCGGCGATGGAGCAGGCCCAGCAGAACCTGGCGCAAGGCAAGCATACGATCTTGTTCGTCGACGAAATCCATCGCTTCAACAAGTCGCAGCAGGACGCCTTGCTGCCGTATGCCGAATCGGGCCTGGTGACCTTCATCGGCGCGACCACTGAAAACCCCTCGTTTGAAGTCAATTCCGCTTTGCTGTCGCGGGCGCAGGTGTATGTGCTGCAAGCCCTGACCGAGGATGAACTGAAGCTGCTGCTGGCGCGCGCGCAGGAGCGGGTATTGTCGCACCTGCAGTTCGACGCCGCCGCGGTCGACACCCTGATCGGTTATGCCGACGGCGATGCGCGCCGGCTGCTCAACCTGCTGGAGCAAAGCGGCAGCGCCATCAAGGCTTCCGGCGTGACCCAGGTCACCAGCGAGTTCCTGCAAAATGCGCTGACCTTGAATGCGCGCCGCTTCGACAAGGGCGGCGACAATTTCTACGACCAGATTTCAGCCCTGCACAAATCGGTGCGCGGCTCCAGTCCGGACGGCGCGCTGTACTGGCTGTGCCGCATGCTGGACGGCGGCGCCGATCCCAGGTACCTGTCGCGCCGGATTGTGCGCATGGCCTGGGAAGACATCGGCCTGGCCGATCCGCGCGCGATGCAGGTCGCCAACGACGCCGCGGCCACCTATGAGCGGCTGGGTTCGCCGGAGGGCGAGCTGGCGCTGGGCCAGGCCGTCATCTACCTGGCGGTGGCGGCCAAGAGCAACGCCGGCTACAACGCGTTCAACCAGGCCATGGCGTTTGTCAGGAAAGACAAATCGCGGGAAGTGCCGGTACATCTCAGAAATGCACCGACCAAGCTGATGAAGGAACTCGGCTACGGCCACGAATACCGTTATGCGCACGACGAGCCGCATGCCTATGCGGCCGGCGAAACCTACCTGCCCGACGGCATAGGCGATCCCGGCTGGTACCGGCCGGTGCCGCGCGGCGTGGAGTCCAAGATCGGCGAGAAAATGCAGTTCCTGAAAAGCCTGGACGACCAGGCCAACGCCGATAAAGGCTAGGCGCGGAGTAAAAACAGGTAGGGAAGTCAGGCCGCCCGCACCGGCGCAAACAGCTTGGCGAAATCGACTTCCTTGGGCTGGCCGGTTTCGGTCAGCAGCGCCGAGGCATATTCGCCCAGGTGGTGCTCCATCAGCCTGGCCGCCCGCTCGGTATCGCCCTGTTCGATCGCATCCAGTATGCCGCTGTGCTCGTCGGCCGAACAGCTGTTGCGTTTCGGCGTTTCATACAAGCCTATCAGCAGGGAAGTGCGCGCTATCAGGGTGCGCAGGTAGGCGCTCACGATATTGTTCTGGTTGGCTTCGCTGAGCTTGATATGGAATTCGCCCGAGAGGCGTATCCATTCTCCCCAGTTGCCTTGCTCGCGCAATGCATGTTCTCTTGTCACCAGCGCCCGCAATTCCGGCAGGACCTTGCGTTTGGCGGCCAGGCTCTTGACCGAGCCGCCTTCGAGGATGGCGCGGGCCTCGAACACCTCGCGCGCCTCCTTCACGTCATGCATGGCGATCACGGCGCCGCGGTTCGGCTGCAGGTCGATCACGCGCTCATGCGCCAGTTTCACAAAGACCCGCCTTAAGGTGCCGCGCGTAACGCCGAACGCTTCGCACAGCGGCGCTTCGACCAGGCGTGTCCCGGGCGGCAGCTGGTGGTCGAGGATGGCGTCGATGATGGCGAGGTGGATGCGGGCATCGATTTCATCGTTGCTCAATTCGGCCGGGCTGCCTTTGGGAACTGCGCTCATACCGCGGCCCCCGCTGTCGATCCTGGCGCTGCCTGAAGGATGTCTTGTTTCGATATTGTGCACAATTTGTCCATGGATCGCTGCATCCTGCCAATGATATGGCGACAGTATAAGTCCGAAGCCTGCCGCTTGCACGCCTGGCTTGACTTGTCGTCGTCAGTCGTCCGTAAATTGCATCATTGCGAGGCGGGTGCACATAAATGGCGGGTTTTTGCACCAGTTTGTGCACGCTTGGAACACCCGTAACCATATTGCCGCAGCTTGTTTTTTAGTCAAAAAATCCCTCCGCTTTCGACTGTCGCGCCCCTGTCCGAGCTGTCCTGGGCGTCGCTTGGCACGATTCTGGCTTATGTGAAGATTACGATTGTGCGCAATCTTGCGCATGATTGTCGATGATTATTGCGATTTCAATATCGGCCGGTTTTGCCAATCAAAGCCAGACCCCGGCGATGCTCCGCCCGGTTTGATTTTCAACATCCTGGAATAGGAGTCACGATGGAACAGCACAATGCCATTATCAAGCCCTCGTACGACGACCGGCTGACCAACGACGACCTGGCGCCGCTGAAAAAACAGACCTGGGGCAGCTACAACATTTTTGCGTTCTGGATGTCGGATGTGCACAGCGTCGGCGGTTATGTCACCGCCGGCAGCCTGTTCGCGCTCGGCCTGGGCAGCTGGCAAGTGCTGGTGGCGCTGCTTGCCGGCATCACGATCGTGCAGTTCTTCGCCAACCTGGTGGCCAAGCCCAGCCAGCTCACAAGCGCGCCTTACCCAGTCATCTGCCGCACCACCTTCGGCGTGCTGGGCGCGAACATTCCGGCGATCATCCGCGGACTGATTGCCGTGGCCTGGTACGGCATCCAGACTTACCTGGCGTCCGGCGCCTTCCTCCTGATCGTACTGAAATTCTTCCCGCAGCTGGCGCTCTACGCAGACCTCAGGCAATACGGTTTTGCCGGCTTGTCTTACCTCGGCTGGCTGGGTTTCATGGTGATGTGGGTGCTGCAGGCGATCGTGTTCTGGACCGGCATGGACGCCATCCGCCGATTCATCGACTGGGCCGGGCCGGCGGTGTACGTGGTGATGTTCCTGCTGGCGGCCTGGCTGATCAGCAAAGCCGGCTGGAGCAATATCGACCTGAACCTGGGCGGCATCAAATACAGCGGCGCGGCGGCGATCCCGGTGATGGTCAACGCCACGGCGCTGGTGGTGTCCTACTTCTCGGGGCCGATGCTCAATTTCGGCGACTTTTCGCGCTACGGCAAGGATTTCAAATCGGTGAAGCGCGGGAATTTCTGGGGCTTGCCGGTCAATTTCCTCGGCTTCTCGTTGTTGACCGTAGTCTGCATCGCCGCCACCTTGCCGCTGTACGGCAAGCTGATCACCGATCCGGTGGAGATGGTGAGCCATATCGACAATACCTTCGCGGTGGTGCTGGGCGGCCTGACTTTCATGATCGCCACGGTCGGCATCAACATCGTCGCCAACTTCGTGTCGCCGGCTTTCGATTTTTCCAACGTGGCGCCGAAGCTGGTCAGCTGGCGCATGGGCGGCATGATCGCCGCGGTCGCCTCGATTTTCATCACACCCTGGAACCTGTTCAACAATCCGCATGTGATCCACTACACGCTCGATATCCTGGGTTCGTTCATCGGCCCCTTGTTCGGCATCCTGATCGCCGACTTCTACCTGGTGAAGAAGCAGCAGGTGATCGTCGACGACCTGTACACCATGGACCGCAAGGGCGCTTACTGGTACAGCAACGGCTATAACCCCAAGGCCATCATCGCGCTGGTTCCGGCGGCCGCGATTCCGGTCCTGTGCGTATTGCTGCCGTCCCTCGGCAGCCTGGCCAACTTCAGCTGGTTCATCGGCATGGCATGCGGCCTGGCGATCTACTGGACCATCAGCGATAAGCAGCCGGCGCCGAAGACGGCAGGAGCAGCGAGCGCCTGACCTTGAAAATCAAAATCATCAATCCCAACACGACCTGGAGCATGACCGAGAAGATCGGCCTTTGCGCGCGCCGGGTTGCGGCTGCCGGCACCGAGGTGATTGCGGTCAGTCCGGACATGGGGCCGGCGTCGATCGAGAGCCACTACGACGAAGCGCTGAGCGTGCCGGGCATCCTCGATGAAATCAGGAAGGGCGAGGCTGCCGGCGTCGATGCCTATGTGATCGCCTGTTTCGGCGACCCCGGCCTGTACGCCGCACGCGAAGCCGCACGCGGACCGGTGATCGGCATCGCCGAAGCGGCGATGCATGCAGCCAGCCTGGTCGGCGGCAGTTTCAGCGTGGTCACTACGCTGGCGCGGACCAGCGGCATCGCCTGGCACCTGGCGGAGAGGTACGGCATGCAGCGCTTTTGCCGCAAGGTGCGCGCCTGCGAACTGAACGTGCTGGACCTGGAACGGCCCGGCTCGGACGCCTACCGCACCATCCTCGCCGAATGCCGGCAGGCGATGGAGCAGGACAGGATCGACAGCATCGTGCTCGGCTGCGCCGGCATGAGCGACCTGTGCCAGGCGATTGCAGAGGAACTGGGCATCGCCGTGGTCGACGGCGTGGCGGTGGCGCTGAAGCTGGCCGAAAGCCTGGTGCAGCTGGGCCTGAAGACCGGCAAGCGCGGCGACCTGGCGTTTCCCCTGGCGAAGCCTTATACCGGTTCGCTGGAAAAGTTCGCCTGGGACCCGCGATAAGGCGCCGCCCGGGGACTGGGCTGCACGGGTAACAGTCGCTCGTCCTTGCGGGGCCGCATTTCCGCCGCGCACCCGCCGGCGAAGCAAACGCCGTGCGCGATGCACCGAACATGCGCTTGCGGTGAGCCAATCGCAATGATTGTTTAGCGAATTCTGTCAACTTCCGCCGGAGATTCCTCTTCGCACATTAAGGCTTGCTCATATGCGTTGCCACTTGAGACAAAAAAAAGTGCCATTATTTTTTTAAATTTCCATATTTATTTTTCGACCTGCAAACAGGAGCAATCGGCTGTATCTTGGCCTCGATATTGCTTCATCTGCGGGGAGGGCTGCGCCGCGCGCAATCCATGCGACGCATTTCTGTACAGATGCTTCCACCAGGCGCTGTGCGAATGTCCAATAAGTCGAAGGTAACAATCGGACGCCGCTGGTTAGAATCGCTGAACGCAAATGGAAAAATGCTCAAATAATTAAATGTTTAGTGATGATTGTGTTGTTTTGTCCCTGTCGTCTTGTTGACGATCAACGCACATTGGTCATACATTTTGGTCTTGGATTGAGTAGAGGAAAAGCGCAATGCACCCTTGCGATGTTTTTCTTTTGCGTGGAAAAGCGGCGGCCGGCAAAGGCTGGCCGCTTGCATGCAACTGTCAGCATCGCTGATTTTTTCTTGGCTTTGAAAGAAGCACATTGTTAGGAGAGCCGCTCATGCCCAAGGTGGAGGCCACGCCGATGCAGTCGCTGTACATTGATCACCACAACTGGCTGGTGGGATGGTTGCGCAGGCGCCTCGGCAATATCGACCACGCTGCGGATATCGCGCAAGACACTTTTGTACGGGTCTTGCTGAAGCCTGCGATCGAGGTGATCGAAGAGCCGCGTGCCTACCTGACGGTCATCGCCAAAGGCCTGGTGGCCAATGCCTACCGGCGCGAAGCGCTCGAGCGCGCCTACCTGGAAACGCTGGCCCTGTTGCCCGAAGCGCAGGCGCCATCGCAAGAATACCGCGCCATCCTGCTGGAAACCCTGTTTGAAATCGACGCCATGCTGGACCGCCTGCCGCCCAAGGCGCGCAGCACTTTCCTGCTGTCGCAGCTGGAGGGCCTGACTTACGCCGAGATCGCCGAGCAGCTCAATATTTCCGTCAGGACCGTGAAGCGCCACATGGTGCTGGGATTTGAACAGTGCCTGATGTTTTCCCTGCCATGACAGAGACCTCGATCAATCCGGCGATCATTCGCGAAGCCGCCACCTGGCTGATGAAACTGCACAGCGACGACGCCACCGAGGCCGACCAGCAAGCCTGGCAGCACTGGCGTTCGCGCAGCCCCGAGCACCAGCGCGCGTGGCAATGCGCGCAACGGCTTACCGATGCATTCAGCGACATTCCGCCCGAGCTGGGCATGCCGGTGCTCGACCGCCCCGTGGCATGCCCGCAGCGGCGCCGCGCGGCGCTCAAGGCCTTGGCCCTGCTGCTGACTACAGCGCCGGTGGCATGGCTGGCCGCCAAGCTGCCGTGGGAGGATTGGAGCGCGGACTACCAGACCGCAACCGGCGAGCGCAGCACGATTGCACTGGCGGACGGCACGCAGCTGGTCCTCAATACCGCCAGTTCGGTCGACGTCAGGTTCGACAGCCGCCAGCGGCTGGTCCAGCTTTACACCGGCGAAGTGCTGGTGACCACCGCCGCCGACAAGATGCTGCCGGCGCGCCCGTTCAGGGTGCAGACGCGGCATGGCATGCTGCGCGCGCTCGGCACGCGTTTCGATGTCAGGCACGAAGGCATGCGCAGCCATGTAGCGGTGTTTGAAGGAGCGGTCGAGCTGACGCCTTTGAAAGCGCCGGGCGTGGTGGTGCAAGCCGGCCAGCAGTGCAGCTTTACCGCGAACCGGGCCGGGCCGGTGCAGGCGGCCGACGACAGCCAGGCGCTATGGTCGCAAGGCGTGCTGTTTGCCGACAAGATGCGCCTGGCCGATTTTGTCGACGAACTCTCGCGTTACCGCCATGGCCGGCTCAGCTGCGATCCGGCGGTCGCGGACCAGCGCGTCTCGGGCGCTTTCCAGCTGAAGGATACCGACCAGGCGCTGCTCCTGCTTAGCAAGGTGCTGCCGGTGCGGATAGAGAGAATCACCCAGTACTGGGTCACTGTAAGGGCTGCCTAGGGTGCAAGGGTTCCTGGCAGGGACGGCTGCCGGCCCGGCGCCGGCGCGGTCGACCGAGAAAGCAATTCGCATGGCGCTGCACAACTCTCGGCGACGGATTTCCGCAACCACACTGCCGCTGTCGGCGGCAATCCGCATGCATGTCGCGTGCTGTTGCCTGGTCTCGGCCGGCGTGGCGGTCCCGCAGCCAGCCTTGGCGCAAGCGCTGCAGCCGGCAAAAGATTATTCGATCGCCGGCGGCAAGCTGAACCAGGCGCTGGCGGTGTTCGCCGTCAAGGCCGGCATTTCGCTGGCCTACGATGCGGCCCTGGTGCAAGACAAATACAGTCCGGGGCTGGCAGGACGTTATCCGGTCGCCGAAGCGCTGGCTCGCCTGCTGGACGGCACCGGGCTGGAAGCCGCCGCCAAGGCCGAGGGTGGATACCTGCTGCGAGCCGTGGCGCCGGCGCCGCCTGCGGTTCCTGCCGCCGCCGCGGTGGCAGCGGGAGCCGCGGCAAGGGAGGATGCGATCCTGATGGCAATGACGGTCACCGGGACTGCGGAGGCGCCCGGACCGGCGCAAGGATTTGCCGCCGCCGCCAGCAGCAGCGCGACGCGCAACGATGCGTCGCTGTCCGAGATTGCGCAATCGGTGCAGGTGGTGACCAAGGATGTCATGGCAAGCCAGCAGGCGCAGTCGCTGCTGGATGTCTTGCATGACGTCAGCGGCGTCAACATCTACAACCGCGGCGTGGATTCGGCAATCTATATCCGCGGGTTTGCCGCGCCGTCCCGCATCAACGGCCTGGAGCAGGGTCCTTCTCCCATCGACAACGCCAGCTCGCCGCTGCATACGCCGCTGGCAGCCATCGAGCGCATCGACGTGCTCAAGGGCGCCGATTCGATCATCGCCAACGGCCAGATGGAGCCGGGCGGCCTGGCGAATATCGTCACCAAGCGTCCGCAAGCCGAACCGGTGCGCGAGCTGACGCTGGAGGCCGGCAGCTATGGCCACCAGCGGATGACGCTCGACCTCGCCGGCGCGCTGTCGGACGATCAAGCGTGGACGCACCGGCTGGTCCTGTCCGGCAACCGCGATCCGAACGCAACCGGCCGATATGACAGCGCCCGCGAGGTGTATGCCGCGCCGTCGATCGGTTACCGCCACGGCGACACGACGGCGGTGGCCGGCCTGAGCTACCAGCGCAACCAGCATGCAAGCGGCGGCTTCGGTCCGTTAGGAACAGTTGACGGCGGCACCCGCAGCACCAGCGCCGGCGCCAACTACGACTGGCAGCAGAAACTGGGAGGCGGCTGGAGCTGGCAGAGCAAGGGCAACTACATGAGGACGCAGCTGTCCTTCCAGTCCTACTCTTGCTGGCAAAGCGGGGCCGACAGCGCAGGTGCGGCGATGCGAGGTTGCCAGCCGCAGGCGGGAGAGTCGACATCTTATGGCTGGAATGTCGAAAATAGCTTGCGTGGCAGTTTTTTCACCGGCCCGGTAAAACATGTCGTGCTGGGCGGGGTGGCGCTTCACCATAGCTGGCGTGCGGCGCCGCTGATCGAAGTCGGCAATTCTGTGCTGGCCTCCTTGTCGGCGGACAGCCTGCCGGAAGTTTCCCAGTCCGGCCTGGCCCCGTGGCAAGGCTCGTCTTCACAGAGCTACCACACCACTAACTGGTTCCTGCAAGACCAGCTGAGCTGGGGGCGCTGGCATTTGCTGGCCAATCTCGGCTATACCAAGGCCTGGTCCCACAGCATCGATGCGCAGGCCGGCGAGGACACCGCGCTGCATCCGCGCAGCAAGCCGGTCTACAACATCGGCCTGGCATATCAGTTGACCGATAGCATGATGGTGTACGTCAACCAGCAAAAGAGTTTTGTGCTGCAAGCGCAGGCTTCGGGACCAGGTCCCAACGGCGGCCCTGCAGGCATCTATAATTTCCCGCCGACCGAAGGTAAATCGATCGAAGCGGGATTGAAGCTCAACCTGTTCGACGAGCGGCTGCTGCTTACGGCATCGGTGTTTCGCGCGACCCATTCCAAAGTCCTGTACGGCGAGGTGGACGATGCCGGCGTCACCCGGCTGCTGGGAGCGCTGCCGCCTACCGTCAGCCACGGCGCGGAGCTGGATGTGGCCGGGAGTCCGGCGCCGGGCTGGAATCTGATTGCATCTTATAGCTACACCGGATTCCAGGCCGGGCAGCCGTCCGATTTTTCTTTTGCGGTAAACCGCGTGGCGCGCCACCAGGCCAGTTTCTGGAGCACCTATGATCTGCAGAGCCCCGGCTGGCGAGGCTGGGGCTATGGCCTGGGCATGAGCAGCCGCGGCGGCTACCGCAACATCAACGACGCCTACATGGGAGGCCAGTTCAGCACTGACGCCAACCTGCGCTATAAATCCAGGCTGTGGTCGCTTACCCTCGGCGTGAGAAACATCTTCGATCGCAGGCTGTATGGCAGCTTCGCCAGCATCCCGGAAGGCAGCGGCTTTGAGCAGGGGCGCACCATCGTGCTGACCGGTCGCTACAATTTCTGAGTTCGAAGGCCTTGGCCTTTTTTCCTGTTTCGCGGGGCAATCAAGTAAGGGTGCTTTAGCGATGGGAAAACAAGGGACTGCATGGCATGGCCTGCGCACGACATGTGACTGTCAAAGTATGGTGTTTGCTGCTGGCGGCAGCGTTGTCGCTGCACGTGGCCAGCGTGCTGCCGGCGTCGGGCGCCGGCGCTGAAGCAGGGCGCAGCTATGCCATCACCGCCGGGCCGTTGAGCCAGAAGCTTGCCCTGTTTGCCGCGACGGCAGGCATTTCGATCATCTATGAACCGGAGTCGGTGCATAACAAATGCAGTCCAGGCCTGGAAGGGAATTTTCCGCTGGTCGAAGCATTTGCCAGGTTGTTGCAGGGCACCGGCCTGGAAAGCGTGGCGAAAGCGGAACAGGGATACCTGTTGCGAGGGATGCAGCCGGCAGCTGCGCGCGCTGCGCCATACAGCCAAGAAACGCCCGCTACCGTGCCGGCCGGGATTCGGCCGTCTGAATAGGCGGTGGCAAGTCTTGCCGGGGTTCGACTGTCGTTGCATCGTCCCCGGCATGGCTGGTCGCTGTTTAGTGCGATTCCTGTGCCGGCATGATCGTCAGGTTTTCTCCTTGCGGCGTGCGCATGGCCTTGCCTGCAGCTTTCTTCACAGGCTTGGCGTTGCCCACGGTGACGGGAATCGATACGGCCCGGGTGCGGTCGCCAATCGTGACGAATACATTCAAGTCGTATACACCGTCGGCCGCCGCCCGCACGTTCGGCGTATCGGTGACGATCCCTTGCTGGTTGCTGACCAGCGTAGCGGTGCCGAGAGTGACAAGCGACAAGCCGTCGTTGGCGCGGTATTCCACCTGCAGGGCGGTATTCGGCTGGCCGGTCTTGAATTGCAGCTGCACCGGCAAAGTGACGTTCTTGCCGGTGGCGGCGCCGGATATCAATTCAACGCTCACCGGCGCACCGATTTTGCCTTCGGGCTGCTGGCTTTTCGCCGCTGCCTTGCCAGGGTCGGCAGGCTGCAGCGGTTTGGCCGCACTGTATTGCGCATGGCCGGCAATGGCTGCAAAAACCAGCATGCCGTTGCCCAGGATATTTTTGATTTTCATGATTGTTCTCCCTTTCATTTGACTTGGGTCAGCAGGAGCTTGAAGCATCCTGGAGCATCGCCCACGGTGGTCAGCGAGGCGGTGTAGTCATTTTGCGCCGGCAAATCGTAGTTTGCATAATAAGTGCCGGGATGGTCCGGATCTTCGCTGAGCTGATGCTTGACAGTATCGCCGGCCAGCTCAGTTCCCTTGCTGTAAAGCTGGAAATAAGGCGCCAAGCCTTGGTCGGGAACGATGCGCAGCCGGTATTTGCCTTTTTCCGCGACACTGAAACGCAAATAGCGATAGATGCCGAGCTTATTGTAATTGTTGCCTGCGTCGTATGCCGTCGTGTTGCAGGCCGTGCTTTCCTTGCCGGTTATCTGGGCCGCGGTTTGCAAGCCGACGTCAAGCAGGCTGTAGACCGGCAGCACAAAATCCTTGTTGGCCGCGATAACAGACGGCGGCAGGTCCGTTTGCCTGGCGCCGAACATGTCCAGGTTGTCCTTGTTGACCGTATTGACTTCGGTCAGCAAACGGTCCAGCGTGGCTTGGCCGGCGGCATTGATTTTCCCGCGCAGCGAGGCTGCGAATGAAAACAGGCTGGTGAAAGCCGGCGATGTCTTCTGGGCTGCCATGGCCTGGTAGATGGGGCCGAAGCCGATATCCGGCGACTGGTGCAGGCGATACAGCACGGACTGTACCGCTGTTTCGCTGAACCAGGCTTTCGGATCGTCCGCCGGGATGTCGTCGACCTTGAACACTACCGCGCGCTTGCCCTGGCCCTTGCCATTGGTATCGACATACATGGGATCATTGCGCGCCATGCTGGAAAACGAATTGCCCCAGCCTTCGCTGAACGCCAGGCGCATGTCGAGCAGGTCGCCCTGTCCGTGCTGGCCGCCGGTGCTGTCGTCGCGCGAGAAGCTGGCCTGGAAATAGTGTCCCCACTCATGCGCAATCACGCCGGCGTCGTACTCGTCGGTATCGACGTCTGCCTGGCCAAGGATGTGCAAGCCCTTGGAATAGGATTTGCCATTCTCGCTGCCGAAGTAAGTGCCGTCCGTATCGCCCGGACTCCAGAAAACGTTAAGAGGCGGGAAAGCCAGGTTTTTATCGGCTTCCAATACTTTGCGGCTGGCGTTGTAGACCGTGTCAAGGATTGCGAACGGCCCGGCTGTGCGCGAGCTTGCATAGGCCGATTTGGTGGAGTCCCATCCCGAAGCGGCGTTCAAGTCATGGACGCTGGCTTGTTTGCCGCTGTTGAAGGCGGCGCTTTCCATGGCAAACAGGGAGGCGCCGTTGGTCGAAACGCCGTAGCCGGCCGACGAGTGGTCGCGGATCGCGAAATTCCAGCTTGGCCCTGCGGAGGCGGCGCCGGTGCGCAGCATTTGCGCTTTTGCGCGCACGCGCACGGCGGTATTGAGAGGCGCCTGGAAGGCATAGCTGCCCTGGGCGTCGGTTTCGGCCGACAGCAATGTCTTGCCGGTCTTGTCGTCAATCAGTTCGACCACGATGTTGCGGGCCGGTTTTTTCACGGTTTTTGCGTAATCGAGCTTGGCTTGCCAGCGCCCCTGCAGGTCCTTGCTGGCGACCGCGGGTACAAAGTCGTAGGTGATTTTGCCGGAGACGGCGGCTGTGGTTGCCGAGCCCTGGTTTTGTTTTGCCAGGACATCGGCCGTTCCGGCATTGCTGCCGTCGCCGCAGCCGGCTACCAGGAATAGCGCGGCAAGCGTGGCCGCTGCCAGCTTGCCTCTCGGTTGAATATGTTCTGTCATGGTTATCCTTGATAGTGAAAAGAATCATTCATTCCAGCTCCCGGCGCTTTGCCGCCGGGTTCAAAGACGTGTCTCGCCGGATCCGGCAATTCCCTGTTTCCGCACATGCGCATGACTCCTTATTGGTAGTTGAGAAGTGAGCAGTCAGTCGCCGCGGAATTTGTCTTGTGGAGGATTTCCCCGGCAGGCCTTGTTAACCTGCCCCGCGAGATAGAAAAAAGGGCCAGACCCGCACATTTTTTGTAGCCATCTCGCAACCGGCGTGCGCTTGCGTGGCCCCTTTTTTATTTTCGACGGGCATCTCTAGTGGAGGCGCCACAGCGCCGGAATTCACATGAGGAAGGGGAGCGTATGAAGTACAAGCTGTTGCTGGCCGTCTTTGGAGTGTTGAGCATGGAAGGGCTGGCGCCGCATGCCCGTGCGATGGATATGCATGTACATGGGAACCAGGTGTTCTTGTCGGGCGACGTGGTGTTTTCGGATGGTTATGTGCTGGCCGACTACCTGGCTCGCTTGCGCGCCCAGGGGCGCACCATCGATACGCTGGTGATGCGCAATTCGAACGGCGGCGCCGTCACCGGCGGTTACGACATTGGCGACCTGGCGCGGCGCCAGGGCTTGAAGACGGTCGTGTCCGGTTACTGCATCTCGGCCTGCACCATGATGTTTGCCGGCGGCGCCGTGCGCGCCTTTTCGAACCTCGACCAGCCTAATCCCGGCGATATCAGTACCGGCCACTTCCTCGGCATCCATGGCATGACCGCCGGCGATGGCAAGAGCTATGCGGATTCCAGCCGGCCCACGCCGTTCTACCAGTACTTCCTGAAAGCGATTGCCAACGGCAACCTCGCCGCCACCGACGCCCAGCTGCTGGACGACGCGTTCAGCGACCATGGCAGCGCCTATGCCCGGCTGTTCGATCCGGCCGCCGGCAACAATCCGTCCGTGTTCTGGTGCCATCCGGACTGCGCCAACCCGAAGCAATACAAGGCCTATCCAAAGGACGATGTCTACAATACCGGATTCATCACCCAGCGCACGCCCGAAACGACCACGGACGCGGTAACGCTGACCGGCCAGGCGCTGAGCGGCAATATCAATCCGAACTACGCCAACAAGTATGACCCCGCCGCCAAAAAGATGGATACGACACTGGTCGGATGGCTGGCGAACTGGAATCTGCTGGGAGCCTATCTGCCCAAGGGGGCCGCTCCCGTCCTGTCAAACGTGCCGTACCTGATCGACCTGGTTGACCAGGAGCGCAGCGCATATAACGCGATGAGTCCCGCCGACCGGGTAAAGGCGCTCACGCAGGGCCTGAACGCCGTCTACGACGACCCCAGCCAATACGACCCCGCCGAAGCCAAGAGCCAGCGCGCCGACCCGAATTCAGATTTCAACAAGGCGATCCGCGCCTTCGTAAAATACAGCAACGCGCCGCTGATCAATACCTCGGGCATATCGACCGGCGACTCTTTCGGTTTCATGACTTTGGTGAATTCCCAATGGACCTTGCCGGCGGGCATACATACCGCGATGGATGCGCTGGTGATGCAGGACAGCAGCCTGCGCCTGCGCGGCGGCGTGGTTGACATCCCTGTCAATACGCTGGCCGGCCGCAGCATGGTCGAGGGAGAAGGGCGGCTCGGCGAATCCCAGCTGTGGGCACGCATGAATTTCATGGACTACGCAGTCTTGCACCCGACCGGGAAGGGGATCGACTGGACCGGCAATCCTCGCTTGAACGACCATTCGGCGCTGGCCTTCGACATCGCGCCCAACCAGGCCGGGCAGCCTGCCTTCTTGCGGTTCGGCCTGTACGATGGCGGCAGCTATACGTCCACCAGCGGATTGAGCATCCGTTCCAAAACCGCCCGGCTTGCCTTGCACGTCACGCCCGGCTTTTACCGCGCTGCCGAATCGTACGCGCTGGTTGGTTATTCTCCCGACTTCTCCGCCCAGCTGCAGCAAGCGGTAAAGAACGGCCAGGCTCCAGCCGACGTGAGCATCGTGATCAACCGCTTCATCCACCTGGTCCGCGCCGATGCCCAAGGCCAGCCCATCGCCGGCTACGATGTCGATCCCGCCAAGGACGCCTTCCATCCTTTCGACGATTCGCTGGTCAGCTTTCGCGTATCGCAAAGGAATGACGGCATTTCACTCAGCGCCAACGAGGCATTCCTCGATAATCCGGCATTCTGCAACCGCGCCGGCTGCGGTTTAGCTACGGCCCTCAGCAATGCTTCCCGGCAAAGCGGTTCCGCCCCGGCATCGTTGCTGGGCGCACTGCAGTTTTCCAGCAACGCGCAAGCGGCGCAAGCCCGGCAGCAGATCGAAGGCGCCGGTTATGCCGCCCAGCGGACCGCATCGCTGTACCTGATCAATGACTTCAGCACGGCGCTGACGCAGCACCTTCGTTCCACCGACCGCAGCGCCGAACGACAGGGCACGGCTGCCATCGCCGCAGCGATGCCGCTCAATTCAGGCGGACCCGGCCACACGGTCGACACCGCCGGCATGCTGAATTACCTGGTGGGCAGCGACGATTCCACGGCGAAACCGGAGCAGCCGGCGAGCGACACCAGCCTCTGGGGTCGCGTGTTCGGCCACTACGGGCACCTGAACGGACAAGACCGGATGTCGGCATGGCGCCAAGACAGCGCCGGCCTGGTCCTGGGCCTGGACCGGCGCGCCGGCGGACAGCTGACCTGGGGCGGCTCCCTCGGTTACGGCACGCTTGCGGTGAACGGTGTCGGCAACGGCTATCGCGGGCAAATCAATGCCATCGACGGCCGCCTTTACCTGCGCTACGCAAGCGAGCGCCATTACCTGGATGCATTTGCCGGAGCGACGCACCTGACCAGCAGCGCCACACGCTCGGTCGACCTCGGCATGTCGCAGCTGCCCTTCAGCGCGCAAGCCCAGGCGCGTTATGCCGGCAACGCGCTGTCGCTGCATGTGGAGCACGGCTGGACACTGCAAGACCAGCGCGGATGGACATGGCAGCCGATCCTGCCGGCGGTCGACGTGGTGCGTTTGCCGAGTGTCGATTTCCGCGACCAGGCCAGCGATCCGGGCATCGCACTGTCGGCGCACGCCGACCAGGTGTTCGATACCCGGGTGGGCGCCGGACTGCAGGTAGCCAAGACTTTCACCGTGGCCTCCAAAGATTCCGCGCAGCCCGTCAATTGGACGCCGCATGCGCGGGTCCTGGTACAGCGCGCATTCGGCAACCGCGAGGGCTATTTCACCAATCATTTCGCCAACGCTCCCCAGGCCGGGACATTCGAGGTGCGCGGCCCGCAGGTCGGACCCAACCATCTCCAGCTCAACCTGGGAGTGGTGGCGCACCAGTCTGGCGCCTGGGCTTTCCTGGCCGACTATACCGGCGACATTGCAGCGCACGGCCAGGACCATGGGCTGAGCGTAGGAGCACGGTACAGCTGGTAAAGATGAATGCGCGATGCGGCCGGGGCAACGGAAATCATGTTTGGCGCCGGTCGCTGAAAAAGTTTTGGCCTTGGCCCGGGTACGGCTCCGCGCAAGCGGTCAGTGCCCGCAGGATTAGTCGGCGAGTGCCTGCACATGCAAAACCCCGACAACCGGCAGCAATCCAGCCTTATGGCGTCTCCCGTTTTTGCGTGGCCGGTACTGCGTCAACGGTTTGCCAGTCATTGGGCCGCAATTTGGCCCTTTTTTCATTTTGGACGGGCAAGTCTAATGGAGAGACTGCAAGAGCCGGCGCAATGCAGCAAAGCCGGATGGCAGAGCGGGATTTGTTTGACGTTTTTGAAAGGAATGCGCAATGAGTGCATATTCACAGCGCACGGACCGGCCGGCATTGGTCACCGAAGCAGCCGCGAACGCCACCGGCAAGCGGTTTTGCGCGCATCACCAAGGGGAGGTGGCTGCTACCGACGGAAGTTTCATCGAGTGCAGCAAGACCCGGCGCTGGATTTGCTACCGCTGCCAGGAAAACCGCCGGCGCCAGCGCCTGGCGCTGGAAAAGCGCACTAAATAGGAACGGCGCGAGGCTGTCTTTGTCATGAAACTGCGAAATGCACAATGGGAAAAGCTGGAGCCGCTGATGACGGGGAAGGTCGGCGACAGCGGCGCCAGGGCGCACAACAATCGCCTGTTTATCGAGGCTGTCTTGTGGGTTTCGGCCGGGCACCGGCTCTGGCACGATTTGCCGTCCCGGTTCGGCAGGTGGAACACCACCTACATGCGCTTCGTGCGCTGGAACAAAAACGCCGTCTGGCGCCGCCTGGCGGCGCAAACGCAAGATGACCGGGAATTGTGCGCGATGCTTGAACACATCGCTGCCTACGGCGATGCGTGGAGCATGAGGATCGCGCACCGATCCCAGAGGGCCGATAGCCGGGACAGCTTTGCAGCAGCCATGCAGCACGTCGGCGGCCCCAAGCCGGTACTGTCGGCGGAGGACGACACGACCCTGCACTGGCTGCGCCTGGTGAGCGAGTGACATCCGCCGGCAGCCAGGATCGAGGCTACAGGTAGCCGTGCGTAAAATTGGGCGACACCACTGCGGAATGAAGCAGGTTGACGACATGGTAGATGCCGAAGATGGGCAGCCCTGTGGCGGCCTGCACAGCCGTCGCGTATGGCTGCAGGTTGGTGCATTCGAACAGGAAGGCTCCCAGGTCCGGCGCGTCGGCTTGCATCGCCTGGCACGCCGCCACGACATCGCGCCTGGCCTGGTCGACGTCAAGCGCATGATCGGGGTCGTTGCCGGTGCCCAGGATGGTCCCGAAAGACGGGCTGGACTGCATGCCCCGGACCAGCAGCTGCCAGCCCGGCTCGATGCCGGCGGCGCGCAGGTGTGTGTCCGACAGGCTTTGCGCATCAGCGGTAACCACGCCGATGGTGCGTTTGGGGCCGAGCATGCGCCGCAGCAGCGGAACCAGGAACAGGCTTGAGGTAATGACCGGCACGCTGACGGCTTCGGCAATTTCATCCTGGACTACCGTCAGGAAACCGCAGGTGGTGGTGATGGCGCGCACGCCGTCGCGCTCCAGCTCTGTGGCCGCTTCGATAAACGACGGCAGCAGCGCGCGTGCGCGGTCGGGGGCGGCGACGATCTGTTCCGGCGTGGCGCCAGGCACGACCTTGTAGCGCACCGGGAAGTCGAAGGTGGTGGCGTTGCCGATATCGCCTGGGATGCGTGGAAATTTCGTATCCAGCACCAGGATGCCGACACTTTCCCCATAGATGGCGCGTCCGCCGCGAACGATCATGATGTCCCCTTAATTTAATGCAAGTTTAAGCTAGAAGCGTGTCACCGAATACGGCGCCGGATCGACCACAGTTGGCCGGCCTGATATGAGGTCGGCCACCAGCCGGCCTGAAACCGGTCCCGACGCCAGGCCGACATGGCCATGTCCGAACGCATGGATCACGTCCTGGCAGCCGGATGCCGGACCAAGCACCGGGCGGCCATCGGTGGTGGATGGCCGGTGTCCCATCCAGCGCTGGACGGCGGCAGTCCCGATTGACGCGGCGAGCGCCGGATAGGTTGCCGCGGCGTGGCGCAGCAAGGTGTCGGCGCGGCGCCAGTCCGGCTCCGCCTGCAGCCTGGTCAGTTCCACCTGGCCGGCAATGCGCAGGCCGCCCAGGGTCGATGTGTTGCCGGTCTTGGCGTCCGCCGGCATGACCGGCAATGCCAGTTCGACCGGCGGATTTTCGAGGACGATATGATAGCCGCGCTCGCTTTCCATGCAGACCTTGTCGCCCACCGACCTGGCCAGGAGCTTGGAGTGAATGCCGGCCGCGATGACGGCACGCTCGCAGGCGAGTTCGCCGCGATCGGTAAGGACGGCGCGCAGGCGGCCGCCTTGCAGGGCGAACCCGGTCGCCGTGGCGCGCTGCAGGACGGCTCCCTGGCTTTGCGCGTGGCGCACCAACGCTGCCACATAGGCGCCCGGGTCGACGCAGTTGGCGCCTTGCTCGACCAGGATGGCGAATTGATAGCGGTGGTCGAGCGCGGGAACCAGTTCGCGTATCGCCGGCGCCTCCAGCTCCTTCCAGCGCACCGCATTGTCGCGCCGCAAACGCCAGGCCAGCGCTTCCGCCTCGAAGGCGGCGCGATCGGGATAGGCATACAGCAGGCCGCGGCTCACTATCAGCTCCGGCACCCCGGCTTCCTGCGCCAACGCGCGGTGCCGTGACGGCGCGTCGTGGAGCAGGGCGGACAGTGCGCGCGCGGTGGCTTCGACACGGGCCACGCTGGCGCCGGCCCAGACGAACCTGGTCAGCCAGGGCAGCAGCGACGGCAGGGCGCTCCAGCGGATGGTCAAGGGGCTGTTTTTGTCGAAAAGATACTTGGGCAGTTTTTTCCATAGGCCGGGCATCGACATCGGCACCACCGAAGCCGGGCTCAGCCATGCGGCGTTGCCGTAGCTGGCGGCCTGGGTGCCGCCCGGTTCGCCTGGATCAAGCAGGGTGACATGGTGGCCGTCGCGCAGCAACTCGATGGCGCAGGCAGCGCCGACAATGCCGGCGCCGATGACCACCACGCGCAAGGGGGTGGGCAGCTTCGCGGGCCGGTTTTCAATGGGATTCAAGCTGTTTCCTCGGGGCCGGGCGCTGCACTCAGCCCCCGCTATTCTTGAAGCGCGACAGGAAGCTGCGTGTCGCTTCCTGTGCCGGATTGTCGATGACGACAGCTGGCGGCCCGGATTCGACCACGACGCCGTCGCGCATGAAAATCACCTGGTCGGCGACTTCCTTGGCAAACGCGATTTCATGCGTCACCAGGATCATGGTCATGCCGTCCGCCGCCAGCGACCGGATGACGTTCAGCACTTCGCCCACCAGTTCAGGATCGAGCGCGGAAGTCGCTTCGTCGAACAGCATCACGTCGGGCTTCATGGCCAACGCCCTGGCGATCGCGACGCGCTGCTTTTGTCCGCCCGACAGCATGCCGGGATAGGCATCCGCGCGATCGCCCAGGCCAACCCGCTGCAGCAGGGCGTCGGCTGCGGCGCGCGCTTCCTGTTTCGGTATCTTCAGCACCGTCACCATGCCTTCCATCACATTCTGCTGCACGGTCATGTGCGGAAACAGGTTGAAGTGCTGGAACACCATGCCGGTCTTGGAGCGGAATTTGGCCAGGTCGCGCGCTTTCGGCAGCGCCGTCTTCTTGCCGTCGAAGACGATCGACTGGCCGCCGACATCGACTACGCCGGAGTCGGGGACCGTGAGCAGGTTGATGCAGCGTAGCAGGGTCGACTTGCCGGAGCCGGAGGGGCCGATCATCGCGACCACGGAACCTTTGCTGACCTGCAGGGAGATATCTTTCAGGACAACGTTATCGCCGAAACATTTCTTCAGGTTGCTGATGGAAATCATTGCGCCGTCCATTGTCACGCCTCCCGTCCGTCGGACATTTTTACTTCAAGCCGCTTGGCCAGGATCGTTGCCGGCAGCAAGATGATGAAATACAGGACGGCGATCAGCGAATAGATTTCCAGCGGGCGATAGGTATCGTGGGCGATGATCTGGCCCTGGTAGAGCAGGTCGGGCACCGCCAGCACCGACAGCAGCGAGGTGTTCTTCAGCTGCATGATGGACTGGCTGACCAGGGGCGGCGTCATGCGCTTGAATGCCTGCGGCAGCACCACGCGCCGCATCAGCTGGAACTGGGTCATGCCCAATGCCATGCCGGCCTCGGACTGCCCGGCATCGATGGAAATCACGCCGCCGCGGATGATTTCGGAGTAGAAGGCGCCGCCGTACAAGGTCAACGACAGCACCGCCGCCATGCCGGGCGTCAGTTCGATGCCGGTCAGGATCGGCAGCGCGTAATAGAACCAGATCAGCTGCACCAGCACCGGCGTGCACCTGAACAGTTCCACGTATGCCCGGAACGGTCCCGATATCCATGCCTTCGGCGACAGCCGGCACAAGCCTGTAATCAATCCGACCAGCAACCCCAATACGACGACGATGACGGTGTAGCCTAACGTGTAGCCAAAGCCTATGAAAATGATGTTCCTGTACTGCCAAAGCGTATGGAAATCCCACTGGTACATGCCTGCCTCACAGCTTAAAAGTGAACCTGGGGTGGAAAAGCGGTCGGAGGTACGCCGACCAGGGTTTGCATATTGGAAATGATGGTGCTTTTCACTTTGCCTGAGGCCCTGGCTTCTTCCAGCCAGGCATTCACCGATTTGGTGAATGCCTGGTCGGTCTGCTTGCGGATGCCGACATTGGTCGGGTTGGTTTCATCGGGAGACGGGAATACGATATGGCCGATGTTGGGCAGCTTGGTCAGCAAGGCGGTCGACAGGAGGATCACCAGCACCTGGCAATCGACGCGGCCGGATTGCAGCGCCATGGTGGCGGCAGCCGAAGTTTCAAACCGCAGCACGGTAGCCTTCGGCAATATCCTGGTGACCAGCTGGTCGTGGCTGGAGCCGACATCCACCGCAACCTTGACGGCAGGCGAATTGAGCTGCTCCCAGCGTTCAAAGTTAAACCCCTTCCTGGCGACGACCGTGTTGTAGTTCTGGAAAATGGGGACGGAAAAGTCGACCACTTCGCGCCGCGCCGGCGAGGGCGCCATGCCGAGCTGGCAATCGATCTTGTTGGTCTGGACGTCGAGCACGGCATTGCCCCAGGTTGTTTCCACCCACTCGGCCTCGACCTTGAGATATTTGGCAAGGTCGCGCCCCAGGTCCACCATGAAACCCCGCCATTCGCCGCTTGCCAGGTCCTTGGTGAAATACGGCGAAGCGCCGTTGATGGCGCCCATGCGCAGCTTGCCGGTGCGCTTGATCCTGGCGGCGGTCGATTCCGGTTCCTGCGAAAACGCCGGGCCGACTGCGGCCAGCGAGCCGATGGCAATGGTCTGGGCGATGAAATTGCGTCGATTGATTTGCATGTCTGCCTTCTGAAGGAGGATTGGCTGAAAAGGGTGTATCTGAAAAAGGGCGTATCTGAAAATACCCCGTTTGCAGCTGAAAGTCATCCGAAAATGCGCTTGCCGCTCCGCATCCATAAGCAAGATCAAGGCCCGTCGCCGCCGGCCTTCTTATCCATGTTTTATCCGTGTACTAAGATAATCTGAAAAAGATCCTTGACTCAAATTGTAGTGTGACTATAATTTCCGACGCCTGACCGGCGACAGCGCGGCTGCGATGCCGGCCGCGGCGCTGGCGCTGAATATTAAAAAGTTACTCTTGGGCCAACGCCTTGCGTTGTCCGATATTGAAGTAATAAATAGCAAATACCGCAGATACAGCAGGTACGACCAGGTACAGGCCGGAGACAGGAACAATGGAAATGCCACAGCTGGGGAGTTCGATCCGCGCGCGGCGTCATGCTATCAAGAAGACGCTGGTGCAAGTCGCGGCCGAAACCGGATTGACCGCGGGCTTCATTTCGCAGCTTGAACGCGGCCAGACCAGTCCTTCCATCACCTCGCTGGTGGTGATCGCCAAGGCGCTCGGCGTGGCGATCGGCGACCTGATCAAACAACCCGTGCAATTGCGGCCGGACACCTACCGCAGCCTGCGGCAGCCGTACTCGGTGGCCAGCGGCCGCGTCAAGTACGAACGGCTGTCGACGGTCTTCCCCGGCAGCCAGGTGCATTCGGTGAAGTTCACCATGCCGGCCGGCTACAAATCGGAAATGGTGTCGCACGAAGGCGATGAAATGATCTTCGTGCTGAGCGGCCAGGTCGGCTACACGGTAGGTAAAGACAATTATGTGCTGAATGTCGGCGACAGCCTGCATTTCGACGCCAATATCCCGCACAGCATCGAATCGCTGCCGCACGAGAACCGGGTGGCGGAAGTGATCTGGGTCGGCACCGTGGCGCTGTTCGACAGTCCGCAATCACCGGCGTGCCAGGAGCAGGAGCGGTTATTGCGCGGCACCGAATTTTTTTGAAGCGCAGGGCAAGCCTGTGGCACGGTTTTTGCAATTGCAAATTGATCTATTGCCCGGCTGCAGGCGCCTGGCAAGAGGCCGGCAACGATGCCGGCAATGACAGCGGAATGGAGTGACGATGTACCCAGAACCAAGCAAGCAGATATCCGGCGCCGTGCAGGCGCGAGGCCGCCGTGTTTAAGCCGGCCGTCTACAGCCGGCGCCGGCAGCAGCTGAAACAGCGGTTTTCCTCCGGCCTGCTGCTGTTGCCGGGCAATACCGACGTCTCCATGAACTACCTGCATAACCATTACTGGTTCCGCCAGGACTCGTCGTTTTCCTATTTCTTCGGCCTCGGCCAGCCGGACCTGGCGGCGCTGATCGATATCGACGCCGGCAGCGAGATACTGTTCGGCGACGATCCGAGCCTGGACGACGTGATCTGGGTCGGGCCGCAAACATCTTCCTTTGCGCAGCGCGCCGAAACGGTCGGCGTGGCTGCGGCGCAGCCGTACTCGCAGCTGGCCGGCGTGCTGGCGCAGGCGCGCCGCCAGGGCCGCACGATCCATTACTTGCCGCCTTATCGCGGCGAAACCGTACTCGAACTGGCGCGCCTGCTCGATTGCACTCCCGAGCAATGCAAGGCCGGCGCTTCCGAAAGCCTGATGGCGGCCGTGATCGCCTTGCGCGAAATCAAGGGCGACGAGGAAATCGCAGAAATAGAAAACGCCCTGGGCGTCACGCGCGACATGCACCTGGCCGCCATGCGGCAGGCCAAGGCCGGCGCCTATGAATACCAGGTGGTGGCGGCGATGGAAGGCATCATGCGCAGCCACGACCTGCAGAACGCCTACCCGATGATTTTTTCCCGCAGCGGCGAGATCCTGCATAACCGCGACCACAAGAATCTGTTGCAGGCGGGCGACCTGGTGGTCAACGATTCCGGCGCCTCCAGCGCCTTGGGTTACGCCAGCGACATCACGCGCACCTTCCCGGTCGGCGGCCGCTTCAGCGAGCGCCAGCGCAGCCTGTACGACATCGTGCTGGCCGCGCAGCAGTGCGCCATCGACGCCATGCGGCCGGGAGTCTCTTACCTGGAAGTGCACAAGCTGGCTGCCCGCCACATGGCGGCGGCGATGGCGGCGCTCGGGTTTTTCAACGGCACGCCGGAGCAGGTGGTGGAATCGGGCGCCTATGCCATCTGTTTCCCGCACGGCCTGGGCCATCAGCTGGGGCTGGATGTGCACGATATGGAAGGCCTGGGCGAGACCCGGGTCGGCTACGACGCCAGCGTCAGCCGCAGCGAACTGTTCGGCCTGCGCAACCTGCGCCTGGCCAAGCCGCTGCAGGCAGGCATGGTGGTGACGGTGGAGCCGGGCATGTATTTCATCCCGGCCCTGATCCAGCGCTGGCAGGCGGAGGCGCGCCACGGCACACTGATCAACTATGGCAAATTCATCGAGCACATCGATTTTGGCGGCATCCGCATCGAAGACGATGTGCTGGTGACCGGATCCGGGGCGCGGGTGCTGGGCCCGGCCATTCCTAAAACCTGCGCCGAGATCGAAGCGCTGATGGCGGCATGAAGGTGCTAGGAAGTTGCAGGCATGCGTTGTACATTGATTGAGCTTGTGTTTCTCTCGTGAATTATTGTTAAATACGCCAGTTTCACCATAACCTAAGGAAAGAGACCTATGATGAAAAGAAAACTGATCGCCAAGGCGGCGCTGCTCGCTGTCCTGTGCGCCACTGCCGGTTATGCGGCTGCGGCCAAGACCCTGGTGTTCTGCTCGGAGGGCAGCCCGGAGGGCTTTAACCCGCAGCTGTTCACCACCGGCACCACCTTCGATGCGTCGTCGGTGCCGATGTACAACCGCCTGGTCGAATTCGAGCTGGGCACCACCAAGCCGATTCCTGGCCTGGCTGAATCGTGGACCGTGTCGGAAGACGGCCTGACCTACACCTTCAAGCTGCGCAAGGGCGTCAAGTTCCACAGCAGCGCCAAGTTCAAGCCGACCCGCGATTTCAACGCCGACGACGTGCTGTTCTCGTTCAACCGCATGGGCGATCCCAGCCACCCGTACCACAAGCTGGCCGCCGGCCAGAGCTTCGGCTACTACCTGGACATGGGCATGGACAAGATCATCGACAAGGTGGAAAAGGTCGACGACAGCACCGTGGTGTTCAAGCTGAAGCATCCTGAAGCGCCGTTCATCGCCGACCTCGGCATGGATTTCGCCTCGATCCTGTCGGCCGAATATGCCGACAACATGAAGAAAGCCGGCACGCCTGAAGTGATCGACCGCGAGCCTATCGGCACCGGGCCGTTCCAGTTCGTGTCCTATCAAAAAGACGCGGTGATCCGTTACAAGGCCAACGACGCTTTCTGGGGCGGCCGGCCGAAGCTGGACAACCTGATCTATGCCATCACCCCCGATGCTTCGGTGCGTTACGCCAAGCTCAAGGCCAACGAGTGCCAGGTCATGGCGTATCCGAAACCGGCTGACATCGAATTGATGAAAGCCGATCCGGCCGTCACCATGATGACCAAGCCCGGCTTGAACATCGGCTACATCTCGTTCAATGTCGAGAAAAAGCCGTTCGACAACAAGCTGGTGCGCCAGGCGCTGAACATGGCGGTCGACAAGCAGACCATCCTCAAGACCGTCTACCAAGGCGCCGGCGTCCCAGCCAAGAACCCGATCCCGCCGACGCTGTGGGGTTATAACGACAAGATCAAGGATTACACCTACGATCCGGCCAAGGCCAAGGAATTGCTGGCCAAGGCCGGCTACCCGAACGGCGTCGAAGTCGAGATGTGGTACCTGCCGGTCACCCGCCCATACAACCCCGACGGCAAGCGCATGGCCGAACTGATCCAGGCCGACTGGGCCAAGATCGGCGTCAAGACCAAGCTCACCACCTACGAATGGACCGAATACCTGAAGCGCAGCAAGCAGGGCGACCAGCATTCGATGATGTTCGGCTGGTCCGGCGACAACGGCGATCCTGACAATTTCTTCGCGCCGCTGCTGGGCTGCGAAGGCGTCAAGGGCGGCGGCAATACCGCGCGCTGGTGCAACAAGGACTACGAAGCGCTGATCCAGAAAGCCAAGCTGACGCCGAAGCAGGACGAACGCGCCAAGCTGTACGAACAGGCCCAGGTGATCCTGCATGACGAAGCGCCATGGATTGACCTGGCCCACTCGGTGCGCTTCACGCCGGTGCGCAAGGAAGTGATCGGCTTCAAGATGGCCGTGTTCGCCCATCACCACTTCGAGAAGGTCGACCTGGCCAAGTAAGCCAGGCCGTGGTTTTGTTCTGATTAAGCCGCTCGCTATACGAAGTAGCGAGCGGCTTAAATTTACCGCTAGCATCAGACAGCACTGTTGCTGTCATCTTTCATCGAACAGGTAACGCCAATGTTTGGATTTCTCCTGCGCCGTGTCGGTTTGGTCATCCCGACCTTCCTCGGCATCACGCTGCTGGTGTTTTTACTGATACACCTCATACCAGGCAACGCCGTCGAAGCCATGACCGGCGAACGCGGCATGGACCCGGCCCGCTACGCGCAAATGGCGCACGACCTGGGCCTCGACCAGCCAATCTACATGCAATACCTGAATTACCTCGGCAACCTGTTCAAGGGCGACCTGGGCATGTCCATCATGACGCATACGTCAGTGCTGAGCGAATTCAAGACACTGTTTCCGGCGACGCTGGAACTGTCTTTCTGCGCCATCCTGTTTGCGCTGGTCGTCGGTTTGCCGGCCGGCATACTGGCCGCCCTGAAACGCAATACCGTGCTGGACTACTCGGTGATGGGCGCCTCCCTGACCGGCTATTCGATGCCGGTGTTCTGGTGGGCGCTGCTGCTGATCCTGCTGTTTTCCGTGACCCTGGGCTGGACCCCGGTCTCGGGCCGCATCGATATCCTGTTCGACGTGCCGCCGGTCACCGGCTTCATGCTGATCGACAGCCTGCTGTCGGACGATAGCGGCGCCTTCAAATCCGCGCTGTCGCACCTGATCCTTCCCACCATCGCCCTCGGCACCATCCCGCTGGCCGTGATTGCGCGCATGACGCGCTCCGCCATGCTGGAAGTCCTGCGCGAGGATTATGTACGCACCGCGCGCGCCAAAGGGCTGTCGCGGGCGCGGGTGGTGGCGGTGCATGCGCTGCGCAACGCCCTGATCCCGGTGGTGACGGTGGTCGGCCTGCAGGTCGGCACCTTGCTGGCCGGCGCGATCCTGACGGAAACCATCTTTTCCTGGCCCGGCATCGGCAAATGGCTGGTGGCGGCAATCCAGCGCCGCGATTATCCGGTGGTGCAGGGCGGCATCCTGCTGTCGGCGATCACCATCATCCTCGTCAATCTTGCCGTCGACCTGCTGTACGGCGTGATTAACCCACGTATCCGCCATCGCTCATGAACAACGTTAACGCAACGCCCGTCAGTGCGCCGCAAACTGATTCTCCACCGAAGGCAGGCGCCATCGCGCCGCCGCATCCGCTGCGCGAATTCTGGGGTTATTTCAGCCAGAACCGCGGCGCCGTGATCGGCCTTGCCATCATCATCGCCATGGTGCTGGCAGCCTTGTTCGCCGACGTCATCGCGCCGCATTCGCCGATCGAGCAGTTCCGCCAATCGACCCTGGTGCCGCCGGTCTGGCAAGCGGGCGGCAGCAGCCAGTTCCTGCTTGGCACCGATCCGGTCGGGCGCGACATGCTGTCGCGCCTGATCCACGGCGTGCGGCTGTCGCTGCTGATCGGCCTGGTGTCGATTTCGCTGTCGCTCACCACCGGCGTGCTGCTGGGCCTGCTGGCCGGTTATTTCCGCGGCCTGGTGGAAGTCGCCGTCATGCGCCTGATGGACATCATGCTGGCCTTGCCGAGCCTGCTGCTGGCCATTGCCGTGGTCGCCATCCTCGGACCGGGTTTGATGAATGCGATGTACGCGATTGCCGTCGTGATGCTGCCGCACTATGCGCGGCAGACGCGCGCCGCGGTGATCGGCGAGATGTCGCGCGATTATGTCAGCGCCTCGCGCATCGCCGGCGCCGGCACCTTGCGCATCATGTTCAACTGCGTCCTGCCCAACTGCCTGGCGCCCTTGATCGTGCAAGCCACGCTCGGCTTCTCGTCCGCCATCCTGGATGCGGCGGCGCTGGGTTTCCTCGGCATGGGCGCGCAGCCGCCGACGCCGGAATGGGGCTCGATGCTGGCCAGCGCCATGGAATTCATCCAGAGCGCCTGGTGGGTGGTGGCTTTCCCCGGCCTGGCGATCCTGATCTCGGTACTGGCGTTCAACCTGATGGGGGACGGCTTGCGCGATGCGCTCGACCCCAAACTGAAACGATAAGGCAGGACTATGGCACTGTTGGAAATTAAGCAGCTGCGAGTCGAATTCGGCTCGGCAGCATCGCCGTTCACCGCGGTCGACGGCCTCGACCTGAGCATCGAAGCCGGCGAAGTGGTCGGCATCGTCGGCGAATCCGGTTCCGGCAAGAGCGTCACCTCGCTGGCGCTGATGGGGCTGATCGACTACCCGGGCCGGGTCAAGGGCGAGCGCATGGCGTTCGACGGCCGCGACCTGCTGAAGATGCCTGAAAAGGAAAGGCGCGGCATGCTGGGCAAGGACATCGCCATGATCTTCCAGGATCCGATGACCAGCCTCAACCCGTCTTTTACGGTGGCGTACCAGTTGATCGAAACCTTGCGCGTGCACCAGGGCGGCTCCAGCAAGGAATTGCGCGCCAAGGCGCTGGCCCTGCTCAAGCAGGTCGACATTCCCGACCCGGAACGGCGCCTGGACGCCTACCCGCACCAGCTTTCCGGCGGCATGAGCCAGCGCGTGATGGTGGCGATTGCGATCGCCTGCAATCCGCGTTTGCTGATCGCCGACGAACCGACCACGGCGCTGGACGTCACGGTGCAGGCGCAGATGCTGGAATTGCTGCTGCAGCTGCAGCGCGACCGCGGCATGGCCCTGATGCTGATCACCCATGACCTGAGCGTGGTGGCCCAGACCGCGCAGCGGGTGGTGGTGATGTACGCCGGGCAGGTAGTGGAAACCGGTCGCGTGCCGGATATCTTCAATGCGCCGAAGCATCCCTACACCCAGGCGCTGTTGGCGGCGCTGCCGGAACACAATATCGGCCGCGCACGCTTGCAAACCATTCCCGGCGTAGTGCCCGGCCAGTACGACCGGCCCGCCGGCTGCCTGCTGAGCCCGCGCTGCGCCTATGCGCAAGACCGCTGCAGCCAGGTCCGGCCCGAGCTGGCGGGCGCGCCGCATGAGCAGGTGCGCTGCCATTTTCCGCTGGATGCGGGTGGCCGGCCGACTAACGGCTGGTCGGAAATATCCCGCAAGACACCCGATTTGACGCTGAGCAGTGGGGCCGCATGATGATGAACGCCAATATGAACGTGATCGCCAACCCGGTCACCTTGCTGGAAGCAAAAAACCTGGTCAAGCACTACAGCGTATCGCAAGGCTTGTTTAAACCGAAAGCGACGGCGCGCGCGCTGGACGGCGTGTCGTTCAGCCTGCAGCCCGGCAAGACGCTGGCGGTGGTGGGCGAATCCGGTTGCGGCAAGTCGACCCTGGCGCGCCAGATCACCATGATCGAACCGCCTACCGGCGGCGAGCTGTGGATGGACGGCGCCAATATCGCCGATGCCGACCGCGCCACCCTGAAGCGGGTGCGGCCGCTGGTGCAGATGGTGTTCCAGAATCCCTACGCCAGCCTGAACCCGCGCAAGAAGGTCGGGCAGATGCTGGAAGAGCCGCTGATCATCAATACCGGCCTGAACGCCGGCGAGCGCGCCGACAAGGCGCGCGCCATGATGGCCAAGGTCGGCCTGCGGCCGGAACACTACAGCCGCTATCCGCACATGTTTTCCGGCGGCCAGCGGCAACGGGTGGCGATTGCGCGCGCGCTGATGCTGGATCCGAAGGTGATCGTCGCCGATGAACCTGTATCCGCGCTCGACGTCTCGATCCAGGCGCAGGTGCTGAACCTGCTGATGGACCTGCAGCAGGCCAGCGGCGTTGCCTACCTGTTCATCTCGCATAACCTGTCGGTGGTCGAGCATATCGCCGACGACGTGCTGGTGATGTACCTTGGTAAAACCGTGGAGCACGGCAGCAAGCAGCAGGTGTTCAGCCGGCCGCTGCATCCCTATACCCGGGCGCTACTGGCCAGCACCCCGCGCATCGATCCGGCCCAGCGCCAGCAAAAGATGATGCTGCCGGGCGAACTGCCGTCGCCGCTGGCGCCGCCGCCGGGCTGCAGTTTCAACAACCGTTGCCCGTATGCGGTCGAACGCTGCCGGCAGGAAGTACCGGTCTTGCGCGAGTTTGGCGGCAGCATGGTGGCATGCCACCGGGTGGAAGAAATTCATTGACAGGACATGGCATGCTAAAGGCAAGGAAGCAGGGCGCGAAGCGGGGTAAGAAGCTGAAACTGGCGGCGGCAATCGGCGCGGCCGCGCTGCTGTGCGGCACGGCCAATATCGCGTTCGCGGCCAAGACGCTGGTGTTTTGCTCGGAAGGCAGCCCGGAGGGATTCAATCCGCAGCTGTTTACTACCGGCACCACTTTCGATGCGTCCTCGGTGCCTTTGTACAACCGCCTGGTGGCGTTTGAACTGGGCACCACCAAGATCGTCCCGGCGCTGGCGGAATCCTGGACGGTGTCGGATGACGGCCTGACCTACACCTTCAAACTGCGCAAGGGTGTCAAGTTCCACAGCAGCGCCAGGTTCAAGCCGACCCGCGATTTCAACGCCGACGACGTGCTGTTCTCGTTCAACCGCATGGCCGACGCCAGCCACCCGTTCCATCAGCTTGCTACCGGCGCCAGCTTCAGCTATTTCCTCGACATGGGCATGGACAAGATCGTCGACAAGGTCAGCAAGGCCGACGCCTACACCGTGGTCTTCAAGCTCAAGCATCCGGAAGCGCCGTTCATCGCCAACCTCGGCATGGACTTCGCCTCTATCCTGTCGGCCGAATATGCCGACAAGATGAAGGCGGCAGGCACGCCCGAGGTGATCGACCGCGAGCCTGTCGGCACCGGCCCGTTCCAGTTCGTGTCCTACCAAAAGGACGCGGTGATCCGCTACAAGGCTTTCGACGCCTATTGGGACGGCCGGCCGAAGCTGGACAACCTGGTTTTTGCGATCACGCCGGACGCCTCGGTGCGTTACGCCAAGCTGAAGGCCAATGAATGCCAGGTGATGGCGTTTCCCAAGCCGGCCGACATCGAACTGATGAAAGTCGATCCGGCCATCACCCTGCTGAGCAAGGAAGGCTTGAACGTCGGTTATATCTCGTTCAATGTCGAGAAAAAGCCGTTCGACAACAAGCTGGTGCGGCAAGCCCTGAACCTGGCCACCGACAAGCAGACGATCCTGAAGACGGTGTACCAGGGCGCCGGCCAGGTCGCCAAGAATCCGATCCCGCCCACGCTCTGGTCTTACGACAACAAGATCCAGGATTATGCCTACGATCCGGCCAAGGCCAAGGCTTTGCTGGCCAAGGCCGGTTATCCCAACGGCGTCGCGGTCGAACTGTGGTACCTGCCGGTGACCCGTCCCTACAATCCGGACGGCAAGCGCATGGCCGAGCTGATCCAGGCCGACTGGGCAAAGATCGGCGTCAAGGCCACGCTCGCCACCTACGAATGGACCGAGTACCTGAAGCGCAGCAAGCAGGGTGTCCAGCAGGCGATGATGTTCGGCTGGTCGGGCGACAACGGCGATCCCGACAATTTCCTTGCAACCTTGCTGGGCTGCGAATCGGTGCGCAGCGGCGGCAACACCGCGCGCTGGTGCGACAAGAATTTCGAGGCATTGATCCAGAAAGCCAAGCTGACGCCGAAGCAGGATGAGCGCGCCAAGCTGTATCAGCAAGCGCAGGCGATGGTGCATGAAGAAGCGCCATGGATACCGCTGGCGCACTCGCTGACGCATACGCCGATCCGCAAGCAGGTGATCGGCTTCAAGATGTCGGCGTTCGCGCTGCATGATTTCAGCAAGGTCGACCTCGGCAAGTAAAGTTGCCGTATTGCCGCTGTACAGCGGCAGGGCGCAATGCCTTGTTCCGTACCGACTGCCGGGTTATTGTGCATATTGCAATCCCGGCCGCTGAGATTGGCTGGCCGGGGACTGGCCGGGCTTGGTACAATGGCAGCTTATTCCTTCCCCTATCTATTCCAAGTCCATGATCGACATCCAACTTCTTCGCAAAGACATCGCTAGCGCCGCCGACCGCCTGGCCACGCGCAAATTCAAGCTCGACGTCAATAGCTTCAACGCCTTGGAAGCCGAACGCAAGCAAATCCAGACCCGTACCGAAGAGCTGCAGGGCCAGCGCAATTCGCTGTCCAAGCAGATCGGCATGCTGAAAGGCAAGGGCGAAGACGCCTCCGCCGTGATGGCTGAAGTCGCCGGCATCGGCGATGAATTGAAGGCGTCGGCAACCCGGCTCGACCAGGTGCAGGAACAGGTCAGCGCATTCTTGCTGGCGGTCCCGAACCTGCCGCACGAATCGGTGCCGGTCGGCGCCGATGAAGCCGGCAATGTCGAGGTGCGCAAAGTCGGCACGCCGCGCAGCTTCGATTTCGAAGCACGCGACCACGTCGATGTCGGCGCCGCGCTCGGCCTGGATTTCGACGTCGCCGCCAAGATCACCGGCTCGCGCTTTTCCGTCATGAAGGGCGGCATCGCCCGCCTGCACCGCGCGCTGGGCCAGTTCATGCTCGATACGCAAACCGCCGAGCACGGCTACACCGAGTGCTATACGCCTTACATCGTAAACGCCGATTCGCTGCGCGGCACCGGCCAGCTGCCAAAATTTGAAGAAGACCTGTTTGCGGTCAAGAAGGGCGGCCAGGAAGGCGAGCAGGCCGCCGACGCCGCGGCGCTGTACCTGATCCCGACGGCGGAAGTGCCGCTGACCAATATCGTGCGCGACGAAATCCTCGCCGGCGACACGCTGCCGCTCAAGATGGTTGCGCATTCGCCGTGCTTCCGCTCGGAAGCCGGCAGCTATGGCCGCGACACGCGCGGCATGATCCGCCAGCACCAGTTCGACAAGGTCGAAATGGTGCAGATCGTGCATCCGGAAAAATCCTATGAAGTGCTGGAGGAAATGGTCGGCCACGCAGAAAACATCCTGAAGAAGCTCGGCCTGCCGTATCGCGTGGTGTCCTTGTGCACCGGCGATATCGGTTTCGGCTCAGCCAAGACCTATGACCTGGAAGTATGGCTGCCGGCGCAAAACACCTACCGCGAAATTTCCTCTGTCTCCAACTTCGAGGCATTCCAGGCGCGCCGCATGCAAGCGCGATTCCGCAATGCGCAGGGCAAGACCGAACTGGTGCACACCCTGAACGGTTCCGGCCTGGCGGTCGGACGGACGCTGGTGGCGATACTGGAGAACTTCCAGCAGGCGGACGGCAGCGTGGAGATCCCCGCGGTGCTGCATCCGTACATGGGCGGCATCACCAGGTTGAGCGCTAAGTAATTGATTTGACAGGGCTATTTTGCATTGTTCAAACGCTGGATCCGGCAGTGGAATGGCTTGAATAAAAAGTCATTCCATAGTCAAAAAGAGTCTGCTATAATCTTGCGCTTTGCTGCATTAAACACAGCAAGTCGACCGAAAACCGGAGAGGTGGCAGAGTGGTCGAATGTACTTGACTCGAAATCAAGCGTACGTTAAATCGTACCGTGGGTTCGAATCCCACCCTCTCCGCCAAAACACTGAAGACCCCTTGATTTTATTGATAAATCAAGGGGTTTTTCATTTCAACTATCAAATCAGCACAAATTGAATTCCCTCTGTTTTGTTCGCATTGCGTATGTGTCTATTGGCTGGTCCTGACTGCCCGTAATTCATCCGAAATGTTCAATCAATAATTCAGTGAGGACCCGTATCTTTCGCGCGGGGTGGCGCCCTGGCGGCCGAACGACGAAGATGCCGGCTTCGGGGAGCGGGTAGCGACTCATCACGGGAACCAGCGCGCCTGACGCCACAGCCTTTTCAGTCAAAAAATCCGGTAGTGCGGCTATGCCGAGCCCTGCGACGGCGGCCGCCGCAAGGGCTGCTCCGTTGTCCGCCTTGAAGCGGCCCTGAGGATGGACGGCGATCGTCTTATCGCCGTCGATGAAACGCCATGTCTCGGTGCCTTGCATGAGGATCTGGTGTGTGTGGAGTTCGTCAGGCGTGTCCGGAGCTCCATGCTCCTTGATGTAGCCAGGGCTGGCGACGAGCCTTCCCCAGATCGGCCCGATGCGCCGCGCGATCAGATTGGAGTCGTTCAGGTAACCCACCCGAACGGCACAGTCGAAACCTTCTCCAACGATGTCGACGAAATGATCGCTGTAGCAAGTATGCACATGGAGGAGCGGATGCCTCCGTGCCAACTCTGCCAGCACTGGCGCCAGATGTGTCGTGCCGAATGACAGTGGCGCTGCGATCCGCAGATTGCCGCGCAGATCGCCTGCGGGCAGGATCGTTTCTCGCGCAACGTCGATCTCGGCGCAAATCCGCGCGGCGTGCTCGCGGAACGTGACACCTGCCTCCGTGAGCGCGGCGCCACGGGTCGTTCGGGCGAGGAGTTGGACGCCGAGATCCGCTTCCAGCCGGAACAGCCGCCGACTGACGATGGACTTGGAAACGCCGAGGCGCCGGGCCGCCGATGAAACGCCACCAGAGTCGGCAACCTCAACAAAGGTTTGCAGGTCTTCAATATCTAGCATGTGTGTTCCATTTTTTGCGACACAGATTACCAAAAATCAACACTAGCACACTATATATAGGAACGATATCCTTGGTTTCGTTGGAGGACAAGGATCCTTGCCTAACGCTGATTCACGAGTCCGGGAGTCCGCCCCATGATCGAGCACCGACCTTTTGCAGAGATAGGGAGTCTGGACATCGGCTGGCTGAATGCGAAGCGCCATTTGCCGTATGCGAATCCGTGCCATCGGCGCTGGAATTCTTCGCTGGCGAAATCTGGTCGGGCGGCGGTTCGCTGACCTTTACCGGAGCCTCCGTTTTCTCCGCGGCACACGAGCTGCCGATCGTAGGGGCCGTCGCGTTCTACAACTCGGCATTCCGCTTGCGCCGACCAACGGCGACCTATCCCTTCGCCGACTGATTGGCACTTGCCACAAAAGACAAATCTTTACTTCAAATCGAAAGGATACGTACGATGACACTCCCAACCAAACAGTCAGGCCGATCTGCGGCGGTTACCGGGGCCGGTGGCGGCCTCGGTCGAGATATCGCACTCGGACTTGCCGCCAAAGGCTATAACGTTTTTGGCACGGCCATGTCGATAGCAGAAGTGCAGGATTTGAAGGACGCCTCGGGCGGGCGCGTCAGCCTGACTGTCTGCGACATGACCAAAGAAGAGGCCGTGAAAGCATGGGCCGGCAATGTGTCCGATGCGCTCGGCAATGCCGGCCTTGATCTCTTGATCAACAACGCAGGCATTCTTACCCCGGGACCGATTGAAGTTTTGTCGCTTGACGCTATCCGGCGCGAGTTCGACGTCAATGTTTTCGGCGCCCTTTCAGTCATGAATGCCTTCCTGCCGGCACTGCGCAAGACGCGCGGCCGCATCGTCCAGGTCAGCACCTGGACGGCGAGCGTACCGCTCCCCTTCAATGGGCCGTCTGGCGCGTCGAAGGCGGCCATGGAGGTGTTTGCGGACGTCTACCGCGCCGAACTGAAGTCCTTTGGGATAGATGTCGTCATAGCGGCTGCGGGCAATATGAGAACAGGCGGGCCGGCGAAAACCGCAGCGGCGCTTGCACGCGTCGCCGATGAAATGACGTCCGGACAACGCGAACTGTACGGACAGTCCTTCGGCACGTTCGCGACTACGCTCAACGCCATGCAAAACAGCGGTCTCGACTCCGCCTCGGCCGCCGCACGCGTGATCGAGCTGGCCGAGCAGGTGCCTGCGCCGAGCCTGGCTCCGGTAGGTGATGACGCCGCCGAAATGCTACGGGCCGCACGAGAGAAATCCTACGCTGAACTGGATGCGCTGCGCCTCCACGTTGTCGGCCTGGATTAGAGTCATCCGGCAGATCCACATTTTACGAGGCAGTCGAAGCTTCTCGGCCTCGACCGTCCTGAGCACTTTTAAACAACGAAGGAGAAATGAAATGACTCTCAATAACACCCTTCATCGAGGACTCTGGGCTGCTGTTTTTGCGATCAATGCTGCCATGCTCGTCTCGCCTCAAACCGCACAGGCTAAGGATGCTCAAGCGAAAGCCGATATCGTGCTGGTCGATTCGCGCGATAAGCATGCCGTTCGCAACGTCAACAACGTTCTCACGCTCTATCAAATGATGATCAATGAGAACAGGGCGGAAGAAGGCACGGCCAGGTTTCTTGTTCCAGGTTATGTCCAGCACAATCCGTTGATTGCTGACGGCTCCGTGGCACTTGGCAAATATTTCGCCAGCGTCAAATCGGCGCACCCAAGTGCTCATGTTGTTGTTCACAAGATCATCGCCGTCGGGGATTACGTGTTTGCGCATGTGAATTTTGTTAACCTGCTCACGGATGACCCCAACGACACTGGGGTCGCTGGCGTCGATATCTACAAGATGAACGCCGAAGGAAAGGCTGTTGAGCATTGGGACACGCTGCAGGTTGTCGGCGATCCGAAAAATTCGGCTCCCTGGGCCAGCCCGAATATCCCCCGCGCCAATTCGCAAGGCATGTTCTGACATAGAGGCGGCGCGGAGATTGCCTTCAGGATCACGGGCAAGCTCTTCGGAGTGGGAGCACGGATCCGGCAACTCAGCGAGCAGGGAGGGGGAAATGTTTGATTGCATTGATTAGCGCGCGTAAGCCCGCCGAAACGTGCCGATGCCCAGGGTAGTAGAGGCAGACGCCAGGAAATGCGGGGCACCAATCCTCCAGGACGCGTTCGAGTATGCCGCTCTTGAGCGAATCGATAACCAGGAAATCGGGGATAAACGCGATCCCGATGCCGTCGATGGCGGCATCCACCATCAATACCTGATCGGTCAGGGTGAGCGGCCCTTTGACGTCAATTGTTTCGACGATGCCATGGCGTTCAAATTCCCAGCGATAGATCAAGCCGCTGTCAAATCGAAAGCAAATGCAATCGTGCCGATGTAAATCCTGAGGAACCTGTGGCCGGCCGTGCGCGGCAAGATAGCCGGGGGAAGCCACAGCGGCGAAGCTGACGGTTTCTGTCAGGTGCACCGCGACCATGTCTTGCGGTACCGCTTCCGCCAGGCGAATGCCGGCGTCGAAGCCTTCGGCAACGATGTCGCCAAGTCTGCCGTCGGTGACAATGTCAAGGTGCATCAGCGGATGATCGCGCAGGAAGCCTGCGAGTATCGGTCGCAGGATCATGCGTATCGCCACATCGCTGGCGTTGATCCTTACAGTTCCGCTCGGCGTATTCCGCAAATCTTCGACTTCGTGCATCGCGTCCGCGACAGACGCAATCGCATGACGCAGTTTCGCGGCGAGCCGTTCTCCCGCATCCGTCAATGCGATGCTACGGGTAGTCCGGTTGAACAGACGTACGCCAATGCGTTCTTCCAGGTTTCTGATCGAATGACTGATCGCCGAGGGTGTTACATCAAATTCGATGGCCGTTGCGCGAAAGCTGCGATTCTTTGCCGCTGACAGGAACACAGTCATGGCGAAGAGATCGTGACCTTTTAATTGGTGAAATTCATTCATCAGTGTATAAAATTTAACGAGATAGTATCAATAATGATGATCCCATAGAATTAAGACAAGATCAAAAGGAGAACCATCTTGGCTTAACACGGTACCTACACCCCTGGAAAAGTCACGATCCCATCGCTTGAGGAAGATGTTGTCGGCGTCCTGTATCGCTCTGGGGCGTGTTGACATTTACTTCAGCCACAGCGCCGAAGCCGATGTTTCTTTCTGAATGTCATATTGTTTTTATATCAAATGCTCTACAAAGTAGTCTGACCACCAACCATAAGGAGTACCCATGTCACAGAAAATCCTGATCACAGGCGCTAGTTCCGGCTTCGGCCGCGGCGCGGCGATTGAGCTTGCGCGTCTCGGCCACAAGGTGGTGGCCACGGCCGAAACCTGGCCGCAGGTTCGCAGCTTGCGCGCCGACGCCGCCGAGGCGGGGGTCACCCTTGAGGTGATCAAGCTGAACCTGCTCGACGCTATCGACATTGCCCACGCCGGCTCCTTTGACCCCGACGTGCTGGTGCTCAACGCCGGCGTCATGGAGGGTGGTTCCATGGTCGACATTCCCATGCAGCGGGTGCGAGAGTCGTTCGATATCAACGTGTTCGGGCACCTGCAGCTGGTCCAGGCCATCGTACCGAAGATGGTGGCCCGCAAGGCTGGGAAGATCGTGTGGACCTCGTCGATGGGCGGCGTCCTGGTGGTCCCTTTCCTTGGCGCATACTGCGCAACCAAGCACGCGATCGAGGCTATCGCTGGCTCGATGAAGGCCGAGCTCGCACCCTACGGCGTCAAAGTCGCTACCGTCAACCCCGGTGTCTTCGGCACCGGCTTCAACGACACCGGTGCCGAGAGTTACGTCCAGTGGTACGACGCTGACTCCGCCGTTGTACCGATGCCTGACTTCGGCGGCAGCTTGGCCGGGCAGGCCGACCCGCAGGAAATGATCGATGCCATGGTTGAGATCATCCCCGCCGACAAGCATCTGTATCGCACCATGCGTCCGCTCGCGACAATCGATGCGGCGAAGCAGTGGCAAGAGACGGAGTGGACCCAAAATGCCTGATCTGAGACTCGACTACGCGTGCCGGATCGTAGCTCAGGGCCGTGCTGCTGCCAAGGAAGCCGGTCTGAAAGCGGTCTTCGCGATTCTCGACACCGGCGCGCATCTGGTGATGTTCTCGCGGATGGACGGCGCGTGGCTGGCATCCAACGAGCTAGCTATCGCCAAGGCGCGTACATCCGTGATGTTCCAGGCACCGAGCGAGGCACTGAACTCCCCGCTGCAAGTGGGCGAGCCACTTTCGCATTTCGATCACATTCATGCGGGGGGGCTGCTGTTGATGGGAGGCGGTCTCCCGCTGTTTGACGGCGATGGCGTGCTGATTGGCGCGCTCGGCGTGTCTGGCGGGACTCCGGAACAGGACGCGGCACTGGCATGCGCGGCTGCCGCCTGATGCGTGTCACGCATTCGCCGCGGTCGCCGAGGGAGAGTGGACGAGCATGATCGACACCTACCGCCAGACACTTGGGCATCTCCAGAAACACCGTTCGGCGCTATCTCTGCTCGGCAATCACCGAGCCATCCTGTGCAGATCGGTGTACGCCCAGCGCAATCGATAAATACGCGTTTCAACTTTCGGCGTTGCTCAAGACCGAAGCGACAAAGTCACGCGGGGATTTGCCCTGAATGCCTCCAATTTTTACACGCTCGATCAGTCCCGTACTTATGGCGATGCGATCAATGCCGCACTATCTTCTGAGTACGGCTGTACAAAATCCATTCTTGTCAATACGAGCCGGAGCGGCAACTGGCCAATCCCGGCGACTGGTGCAAGCAAAACGCAAAAGGCCACTTCACCGCGTCCTGAATTCCGGGAGATAAAAAATCATGGTGAATCAGAGTTGATCTATGTCAAAGCGTGAACCGGACCCCCACGATACTCTGTGTTGAATGAATGTGGTCAGTCCCGAGTATTGACACATCCGATCACCGGAGGCTGTACATGTTTTCTTCCAGAAAATCCTTGCCCTCAATTGATGCAGTCAGTTTCGATGCCCCTTTGCTGCGCAAGCTGAACCAGCTTGGACCGCGTTATACCTCCTACCCCACGGTAGACCGGTTTTCAACAGATTTCGGTTCCGAGGACTATCTCCAGGCGGTTGCCAACAGGCGTGACATGGGTGCGCGCCATGCCTTGTCGTTGTATATGCATATCCCGTTCTGCGAAACGATTTGCTACTACTGCGCCTGCAATAAGGTCGCCAGCAAGAGTCTTGGCAAGGCGGCGCTCTACCTGACCTACCTGAAGCGCGAGATCTCGATGCAGGCGGAATTGTTTCAAGGCATGAACCAGGTCGAGCAATTGCATTTCGGCGGCGGCACGCCGACCTTCCTGACGGACTTGCAGATGACGGATCTGCTTGCGCATCTACACCGGAATTTTCAGTTTGCACCGGACGGGCAGGGGGAATATTCGATAGAGGTCGATCCGCGCACGGTTACGCCGAAACGCATCGTCACATTGCGGCGCCAGGGCTTTAATCGCCTTAGCCTCGGTGTGCAAGATTTCGATCCTGTGGTGCAGAAAGCCGTTAACCGGGTCCAGCCTGAGGAAGATACGCTCAGGATCATTGATGCTGCCCGTTATGCCGGCTTTCGCTCAGTCAGCATAGATCTGATTTACGGTTTGCCGAAACAGAATGTGATATCGATGGCGCAAACGCTGAGCAAGGTGATCGCAGCGGCGCCGGACCGGATCGCCGTTTTCAGCTATGCGCACATGCCGCATATATTCAAGCCGCAACGCCGCATCGCCGACGTCGACTTGCCGACGCCGGAAGCCAAGATAGACATGTTGTTCCTCTGCATAAAGCGGCTGACCGACGCTGGTTACGTGTACATCGGCATGGACCATTTCGCCAAGCCTGACGACGATTTAGCGGTCGCCCAGCGACAAGGGCGCCTACATCGCAATTTTCAAGGTTATTCGACGCACGCTGAGGCTGATCTGGTCTCATGCGGCGTGTCTGCCATCAGTGCCGTCGGCGCCAGCTATAGCCAGAACGAAAAAACCTTGGATGCCTATTATCAACGCCTCGACCAGCACGCATTGCCGATTGCGCGCGGGGCCAAGCTGAGCATGGATGACTTGCTGCGACGGCTGATCATTCAACGCCTGATGTGCAATTTCGAGTTATCGCTTGCATCGATCGAGATCGCCTATCCTATCAAGTTCTCTGAATACTTTTCCACCGAGTTGACGCAACTGGAATTACTGGCGGCAGACGGCTTGCTCAAACTGGATGACGAATGGATCACCGTGACCATGAAAGGGCGCTTGCTGATCCGTAATATCTGCATGGTGTTTGATCGCTACCTGGCCTTGGCGCAAAGTCCGTTGCGTTATTCGAAAACCATTTAGGCGCCTGCATGCCGCCTGGAACTGGCATGGGATTAGAACCGCTGGTGATGAAGCTGGCAGGCGATCGAACGGCTTCGAATCAGTTGCAGGTGCCGGCTCCCAATGCCAATGTTTTCAATGCCTGGAAATCGACCAGTTCGATATCCCGTTTACTGACCTTCAATATGCCGCCCTTCTTGAGCCTGGACAGCAGGCGGCTGATGCTTTCGATCGTCAGGCCAAGATAATTGCCGATATCCTCGCGCGTCATGCGTAACTGGAAATTGGTAGGTGAATAGCCGCGCGCAGCGTAACGCGACGACAGGTTCACCAGGAACGCCGCAAAACGCTGCTCGGCACGCATATTGCCCAGCAACAGGATCACGCTTTGCTCGCGCGTGATTTCCTTGCTCATCATGCGGTGGAAATGCCGTAGCAGCGTCGGGATGTCGCCGAACAGCTCTCCCAGCCGGGTGAACGGAATATCGCATACCTCGCTATCTTCCAAGGCCACCGCATCGCATTGATGGGTGTCGGTACTGATCGCATCCATGCCTAGCACTTCGCCGCTCATCTGGAAGCCGGTGATTTGCCGGGCGCCGTCAGGGTTGGCTTGATGGGTCTTGAATTGTCCTACCCGTACTGCGTACAGGGAGCCGAACTTGTCGCCGATCCGATACAGCGTATCGTTCCGGCGCACACGGCGGCGGCCGATGATGCTGTCGAGACGTAGCATGTCGGACTCATCCAGCCCCATCGGCAAGCACAATTGATGCATGCTGCACGAAGAGCAACTGCTGCGCAAAGCGGTGATGTCGAGCAACGGCGCTGCGTGTGGGGAAGGCTGGTGCATGGCGAAATCCGGTGGTAGATAGGGCATTGCGGTTCGTCGCAACACGCTATTTTACCGCCGGACATCGACTGACGACAGTATTCCGGGCTGGATCAGATGGCCTGTGCCGGCGCGCTGGTGGGCATGCCGGAAAAATCGGTCCAGCAGCGGCGCTGAAAATCGTAGAGTTTGCAGCGGCGCGCCGTATCAAAATACCAGCGCCAGGAAAATTTCTGAATCACGATGCGCGACGGTAGCATGGTTTCCAGAATCTGCTGTGCTTTTTTCAGGCGATAGAGCGGGATACTCATGTCGACATGGTGGGCGGTGTGCTCCATGATGTGATGCAATAAAGCACCGATGCGGCAGCGAAATGTCAGGTGGACCGTGGTGGAGACAAATGGCTGTGCTGCCGCCCACACGGTTTTTTGCTCGTACCAGGCGACGCCGGTATGGGTATGGTGGACATACACCACAAAACCGATCATCGCGTTCCAGAACAGGAACGGCGTCACAAAGCCAGCCAGCAAGATCAGCCACATCGATTGTCCGGTAGCGAGCGCGGCAGCGGCAAGCGCAGCAATCCAGGACAGTGCTGCGATCGTAACCAGCACGCCATCCCAGACGAATACCGAGCGCCGGGTGGGCATTTTCTTCCGGCTGGGAAAATACATGCGTTGCCACCACATTTCAACCAGGTAGTACAACCAAGGTCCCCACCCGCTGCGATAGATGCGTTCCAGCCATTGGCGCCAACGCGGCAGGGCGCGGAATTCCTCCAGCGATAGCGGATGCCAGACAAAGTCGAAACCTTTCAGGTTGGTGTAGCCGTGATGCACCACGTTATGGCCGGCATCCCACAGGCTATATGGCGTCAGCGACGGCAGGAAAACCAGGCGGCCGAGCCAGCGATTGAGGCGCCGGTGCGGCGTGAAGCTTTGATGGCAGGCATCGTGGCCGAGAATGAACAGGCGGCCAATGATAAAGCCGGCGGCCATGCCCAGCAATAATTTGGCTACGGCATTGTGCAGCCAGACGGTGGCGGCAATCGCCAGCGAGAACAGGATCAAGTCGAGCAAGACTAACGCCAGCGCACGGCCGGTGCTGCGCTGTGCGACCGGCAGCAGCCATGAACGGATTACTTTACGATGCGGCATGGGAGCCGACGGCGATACCGGATCGGGTAAGCGGACGGGGATCATTTGGCAGGCCTTTGACAAAGAGATAAAATTTCGCCTGATCTTAGGCGATATAGAAAGGCCTGGTGTTGATTTCGATCAAAGACTTGCGGGTTTCTTCGTCTGTTTTCCGTCTTGGCACTGCCTGGCAGATGGCCGTGCTGGTTCAAGTTGCAATCGGCCAGAAAGGACATTTGTCCTACATCAAATCAAGAGAAGCCAACGGATGAAAAAAAATCTTAAAATGCTACCTGCACGCACATTTTTTTTGCGCATTTTTTTCGGCGCATGGGTACTTGTGCTGGTATTCATATCGCCTGTTGCGTCCGCCGAAGTCGAATGCACGGATCGTCCTGAGTGCTGGCCGGAAGGAAGCTCCATGCACACAGGGCTTCTACTGGTTCAGCAACAGAAGGCGGTTGAGAAACGTTTGGCTAGCAAGCACGATCAGCTGATTAAGCTTGTTTCCTCTTCATCGAGCACTGGAATGCCAGTGGATGGACGGCTTTTGGCGGCACTCAAAACCCAGCAAGCCGCGTGGCTGAAATACCGAGCCGAAGAGTGTGAGTTAATTGGTTCTCTGACTGGCGCCGGCGGTACATGGCCTTCGACCTATGCCAACAAATGCGAGCTCAACCATTCCGAGCAACGTCTGCGCCGAGTCCGCTCGGCGATGCGGTGCATCGAGAAAATTCCTTTGGAAAAGCGGCCGTTCGAACAAAACAGTTGTTTGCAGCAGCTTGCTCCGCTTACGAACAACTAGGCCTGGCACGTCATTCAGCAGACCTGCCGCGGCTAGCCGCGACAGTCTGCTGAATGCAGCGTTGAACGTCCGGTTTCAACTTACGGACATTCCCGCATGATCTCTTCGAAAAAACAGGCACCCGCCAGGCAGTTGTACCTTCATCTAGCAAGGTTCCAGATGGAACACGCCGTCAAAGTCGAGTAACAGGATCATCGGTGCTTGCAAGATCAGGGTAGGCGTGTTTGGGCGAAGGGGGGCGCCGTGCATCTAAACTGTCGGGAAGCATGGTGTCGATACAATCGGCCAACGCTTCAACTCTCTCGCCCAGAATTCTTCCCCGTGGAGTCAAGGAATATTCCACGTGGGGCGGTACAGTCCCATAAGACTTCCGATGAACCAACCCGTGTGCTTCCAGGCGCTTCAAGGTTTGGGACAACATTTTTTCGCTCACGCCGCCGACCATCCTGCGCAGCTCGCTGAAACGTCGCACTTCGCCCATCAGCACGATAAGCAGCAGTATGCCCCAAGGACTTGTGACGTCTTTAAGCATCTCACGGCATGGGCATTCAGTTGACGGGAGCCCCTCGCGTCGGACTTGTTCGGAAAAGGACTCAGATGCGATCAGTTTGGTTTGCGTTGCCATCTCTACACTAACCTTTCGGTGCGTACTTACGGAAAGTAAGGTAATGCCTTATTGTAAGTGCCTTACTCAACCAAACCAAGGAATTTGTCATGATAGTTGTTACAGGAGCCACAGGGCAGCTCGGGCGTCTGGTAATTGAAAACCTTTTACGCACCGAATCTGCATCAAGCATCGTCGCTGTAGTTCGCGATCCAGCGAAGGCAAGCGATTTATCGAATCGCGGCGTTCAAGTCCGTCAGGCTGATTACACGCAGCCAGCGTCGCTTAGGACAGCGTTTGCCGGTGCGGATAAGCTGTTGCTTATATCTTCGAGCGAGCTCGAGCCCGGACAGCGCGCCACTCACCACCGCGCCGTAATTGATGCGGCGATTGATTGTGAAGTCAAGCTGATCGGGTACACGAGCGTTCTACACGCCAGCACATCTCCGTTGGGGTTGGCGGCTGACCACGTTCAAACCGAGGCGATGCTTAAAGCTTCAGCCATCCCATTCGTTGTCTTGCGCAATGGCTGGTACACCGAAAATTACACGATTTCAATTCCAACGGCGCTGGCTCACGGTGCGCTGATGGGTAGCGCCGGCGATGGACGAATTGCTTCGGCTGCGCGGGCAGACTATGCCGCCGCGGCCGCTTTGGCGATGACGCTTCCCGATCAAGCCGGACGGGTCTACGAACTGGCGGGGGATACTGCCTACACCTTGTCGGAGTTCGCGGCCGAAATCTCGCGGCAGTCAGGCAAGGCAGTCAACTACATGAACCTGCCGCGCGCGGATTACAAAGCGGCGCTCGTGGGCTTTGGTTTGCCCGGACCAGTCGCGGATCTGCTGGCAGATTCTGATGGCGGCGCCTCGCAAGGTGGCCTTTTCGACGATAAGCGCCAGCTCAGTGCATTGATCGGCCGACCAACAACGCCGATGGCTGAAACGATTGCAGCGGAACTTAAGGTATAGATAATTGTTGGCACATTGGCGCCAAGCCCACGCTTTGTCAACCAACGTGATGCGCTGTATTGCGCTGAGCTGTTGGCTGACTCAGCCTCTGTAGCGTCGAGGTTTGGCGGATGACCAATTGTTTAATTTAGCTGGCCGTGTCAGTGATCAGTTGTTTGTTTTTTACAGGAGGTTCCAATGGGTATTCGATTTCTCAAGATCGCAGTAATCTATCTATTAATCGGCGCGTTACTTGGCGGCTATATGGGAGCGACCGAAAATTTTGCTTTGGCTCCAGTCCATGCGCATCTCGCTTTGCTAGGCTGGGCTTCGCTCGCGCTTGCGGGTTTGATTTATCAACTTTACCCGGCCGCAGCGTCGACGCTGCTCGCGCGGATTCATTTCTGGTTGCACAACATCGGCCTGCCATTTTTCATGCTCGGGCTCTGCTTGGTGCTTACAGGGCATACTGCTGCAGTTCCCATCGTATCCATCTCTGCCGCCGGCGTCATTATTGGCTTGGCAGCGTTCACCGCAAATGTTCTGATGAACGTGAAAGCTAATGCTGGTCGAGAGTAATCTGGTAAGCGCGCCTGAAGAAATTTTCGATATGGAAGTTGATGTTTGAATTGCCATGCTAATGCCATTTGTATAAATATCAAGATCGAGCAACGCAGCATGTGTATTGCGAAGGCGAAACCTGTCAAAATCGAAAGGTTTTCTTTTCATATTTATGTTTCAAATCCGCGAAAGAGGCGAATTGTCAAACACCAAATTGAGTATCGGTTTTAGGGAAGCTTGACAGGCAGTTTTAGGGCGAAATCAACCTGTCGCGACCGCCTCAAAACGGCCAAAAGCGGACGTGTAATCGCCATCGAAAAAAATGTTGGCGCACACGGCCTTGCAGACAATCAAGGAAATTAAGAAATGCCAATCAAAGAACAGCGCTTACCGATAGAAAGGTTCGACCGTGCCTTTTACTTTGGTCATTAAGGGATTGCCCTTCCGATCCAGCGCCTTTCCGGCCGGGATTTTAATCCATCCCTCGCTGATGCAATATTCCTCGACTTCGAAGCGCTCTTTATCGTTAAGTTTAATGCCGACATCATGTTCAAATATGGCGGCATTATAGTAAGGGCTACGAGGATCGACTGAGAGCCGGTCAGGAAGTGGGGGGCGGTTTTGGATATCGTTCATGGCTACAATTATCAACTATAAGATTAACCAAAACAAATTTTTTGCGTGGGTTCGCTAAATCGCTTGCTTGACCGCATTCAGCCAGGAGCGGACGTTCGGACAACCTGCAAAAGAAGTAGTTATTGTAAGAAAAGGAGGCGCAACGTGAGCGTGCAGCTAAACCATACTATCGTCTGGTGCCGCGACAAGCAGAAATCAGCAACATTCTTCACGGAAGTGCTGGGCCTGCAATCCGCCACACGATTCGGACCAATGCTGGTTGTTCAGCTCAACAATAACGTTTCACTCGACTTCTACGAGAACGATGGCGAGATTTCGTCTCAGCATTATGCCTTCTTGATAGGCGAAGACGACTTCGATCAAACCTTCGCCCGCATCCATGATCGAGGGCTGCGGTATTGGGCAGACCCTGGCAGGCGCCGGACTGGAGAAATCAATCGGAACGACGGTGGCCGCGGGGTGTATTTTGAGGACCCGGATGGCCATCTCCTTGAGGTCATTACTCGACCTTATGGGAGCGGCGAGTAGATCGCCGGCGGGATGAGGTGGGCGTGAGTATTGAATGGCCGACTCGTGTTGATGTGACCGACGGCAATGGAGCGAATTGAGCTTGTCACAACCGGCTCAAAACGGCCATGAGCGGTCCGTGGCGCACTCCGCGAATTTGACGGTGTTATTGTAATCCGCATGGCAACTTACCCAATATCCGACAGGTGGGTACATTGAGGCGAACTACTACAGGAGGGAATATGTCTGAGCGTGACACCAGGCTCCACGGTTGCTGGCGGTTGGTTTCTTTTGATACTGAGCATCAGGATTCAAAGGAGCGCACTCAACCGTGGGGCGCCGACCCCAATGGATACCTTATTTTCGACTCTGGTGGACGAATGATGGTGCTAATTACCGCAAAGGTGCGGGAGCCAGGGAATACAGATGAGAAACTGGTGGCGCTTTTCCGTACTGTGATGGCCTATACAGGACGGTATCGGATAGATGGGGATAGGTTCATCACAAAGGTTGACGCATCTTGGAATGAAGCCTGGAACGGCAGTGAGCAGGAACGATCCTACAAGCTTGATGGAGACACGCTCGTCGTCTTTACGGCCTGGATGCCGAATCCGTTAGTAACGGGAAATCCAATAGGAAGGGCTATTCTCGGTTTTAGACGCGAGTAATTTTCCCTGCGCCGGGTTCGCAACTGGCCGCTAGTTTGCAGGTCATTGCGGGGCGTTGACAACCAGCGCGCACATCGCTGTCATTTTTTCAGTTGAGTGCCAAACCAAGCCAGACTGCAATTGCCACCGGCAGCAGCCCGGGAAAGACTTGCATCGCAAAGCGCCGGTTGCCGCTGGTGAAAGCAATCACGCACTTGGAAAAGGTGTTGGCGGTAAATCCGGCGCCGATCAGCAAGCCGATGCCGGCGGCGACCGCTAAGGCTTCTGCCAGGTCAGCTGTCATTGTCGTCCGTTCGATGCCGTTCCTGCTTCAGGACTTGACGATCAATACCGGGCGGTCGGCGATGCGCAGGTAATGCTCGGCAACGCTGCCCAGCATAAACCGTTGCATGCCTTGCAATCCGTGCGATCCCATCACGACAGCGCTGGCGTTCCAGCGCTTGCCAACTTCCCTGACGAGGTCGGCAACGCGCTTCTCGCGTGTCTCCAGGTCTAATATCTGGACATCGCCTCGGATGCCGAAGGTGTCGAACACATCCAGGGCAGCCTTCCTGATGTTTGCCGCCTGTTCCGCCGCTGCCTGCAGCATCGGTTCGCGCTGGAAATACACGACGCCGAGCAGGGGGAAGGCAAGAAACGGGTCGACATTGACATACAGCGCGCGAATCTCGCAACCGTGCTCCTTGGCCAGTGCGCTAGCCTGGCGCAAAGCGCTTTGCGCAAGTTCGCTGCCGTCTACCGCTACCAGGATGCGCTTGAGCATGCCGGTTTGCGCCGGCGCTGCGGGAGGCGCATGGCCAAGCCTTCCAGCCGCTTGCTCAATCGGGTGGACCAGCAGCACCGGGCGCTCTGAAATACGTACGAAATGTTCGGCCACGCTGCCCAGCAACATGCGCCGTACGCCGCGCCGGCCATGGGTGCCGAGCACTGCCATGTCGGCGTCCCATGCTTCGCCTTCCGCCTTGAGGGCTGCTGGAATGTCGCCGCCCAGCTCACGCAGGTCGGGCAGGCTGGTTTGCACCGCATAGCCTTGCGCACGCAAGGCCGCTTCCGCTTGCGCCAGCAATTTCTTTCCTTCAGCCATGTTAACTTCGCGCAGCAGCTCGATATAGGTGAAGTCTTCATTGATCATCGGATAGATGGTCAGCGGATCTTCCAGCACATGCACGATGCGCACGGCGGCGCCAGGCGTAGCGAAACTGGCAATCTTTGCCATTGCCTGACTGGATGCCTGGCTGCCGTCGATAGCGAGCAGGATTTTTTTGCATATGGCCATGATGTGTCTCAAAAAGAGAAGCGTGGACGATTGCCTGATCCGCGCATCCTTGGATTCATGGCGTCAGCGCAGTCCGGCCGGCAGTCTCGGCATGAGCGGTCCGGTGCTGATGCAAGCCCATGCCTTGAGAATCATTGTATGTCCTGGCGGTAAGCCGGCAAGCGCAATTGAAGCAATGATTGACGTAGATCAAACACATCGTCGCCGGCTGGCGCGGCAGCCGCTTGCCGGATGCCATTGCCTCCTTGATCCGGCCAGCCTTGGCGCCGCAGTCCGGCCGCCCGCGCTCAGTTCTTGAACGGCAGCATGCGCCGCAATGTCGTATCGCGGACCACGTAGTGATGAAACAGCCCGGCCGCGGCATGCAAGCCAATGAGAAAGTAGCCGACGGTGGCGCAGGTTTCATGCACGTCTTTTATTTGCGACGCCAGTTCCTTGTCCGGGCTGAGCAGCGCGGGCAGGTGCAGGCCGAAAAAAGGAATCGGCTTGCCGGCAGCGCTCAGCGTCAGCCAGCCGAGGATCGGCATGCCCATCATCAAAGCGTACAGCGCTACATGCATGGCGTTGGCAAACCACATTTGCCAGCGCGGCGGCGGCGGCTGGATCGGCGGCGCCGCACTGGAAAACCGCACCACCAAGCGTAACGCGACGATCGCCAGGACTGTCAGGCCAAGCATGTAATGCCACGTCATCATGCCGTTGCGGCCATCGCTGCCTTTAGGGAAAATGCCGTGCAGCTCCATCGTTGCATAGACGGCGACGAGCAGCAGCAGGGTCAGCCAATGAATCCCTATGGCGAGCGAACCATATTTGGCGGAGTCGTTGTTGTGCGTTACGTGCATGGCGGGAGGCCCTCATTTTAGCTAGAAGTTTGTGGCTCGGTCTGGCTTGGACCACTGCGAATCACCCAGTTTCCCCTGCACCTTATATCAGCTCGGAATTAGGATCAACTTAGGAACGCAGTCCAGGCAGCGATCCATGCATGGTAGCCTTATCGAGGGCGACGATGCCGTCGCAGGTTAACGGGCGGAGCGGTAAATATGTATGCCCGCACTGCCATGGAAATGGGGCGCTTCGAGTTTGCGTACGTTGACTTTCTCTTTGTCCTGCTCGAAACCTTTCAAGAATAATTTCAAAACAGACTGAAGGAGAGGGGCGGTAAATGAATGTGTTCATTTCTCGAGATCGAAGAATCGGATATTTTACGGGAGATTATTCAAGCTCACCGGTTATACGATCGGTACGCGGACCATTCCGCTTTCTGCGATGGCGGTCGTCTTGTTTCAAACCGGCAGCGTCTTCCTGGCATGAAAAGTCACATGACAATGTCGGCGCGTTTGTACAATGGACCTACAATAACTACGACAGCCAAAATCAGGACACCGGCAAATGGCAAGGGAAATGGGCTTCCGATAATTTCGACTTGCGCTATCTTCGGAGTCAGCCTCAACAACAATCCTTCTCTCACCGATCCTTGGAACACGGCTCCTGCGTGCATCCATCAACCTGGGCAATCCGATCCTGGCCGGCAAAGATGCATCCGGTGCGCCTCGTGGAGTATCCGTGGATCTGGCGAGAGAATTCGCATCTCGGCTAGGATTGGATCTTGAGTTGCTTGTTGTCGATACTGCCGGAAAATCGGTAGATGCCGTCGCTGCTGGAAATGCAGACATCGGATTCTTTGCAATCGATCCTAAACGCGGCGCCCAGATTGCCTTCACGCCGCCGTACGTCCTGATTGAAGGTTTCTACCTGGTTAAGGACGATTCTCCTATCCGACACAATGCAGAAGTTGATGCGCCAGGCATCCGAGTCGTGGTTGGCGCCGGCAGCGCCTACGACCTGTACCTGACGCGCGAATTGAAGCACGCGGAGATCCTCCGTTCTCCCTCTTCTCCCACAGTCGTCGAGACCTTTATCGAAACGCACGCCGAGGCGGCTGCCGGGGTGAAGCAGCAACTTGAGGCCGACTCCCGGCGTATCCGCGGACTGAGGCTGCTGGACCAGCGTTTCATGGTCATCCGCCAGGCAATGGGGGTGCCTAAGAGTCGGGGAGCCGAAGCTTCAGCCTACCTTGCACAATTCGTGGAAGACATGAAAGCCAGCGGATTTGTCGCCGCGGCATTGGAGCGGCACGGAATAGATGGCGCTGCGGTTGCTCCAGCGGGCAATTCTATGCCAGGTCCCTTGGAGTGACCATGCGGCCGCAGAACCATTGCCAATGCGTGCACGCCCTGTTCCGCAAGCCGTAACCAGCGCCGTGCGCCGCCGATCATGCCGGCGCACGCTGGCCATGGTTCTGAACGCTGCATTTCATTCTGCTGGTGAGAACTGAATTTGATGATGGCCAGGTTATCAATCAAGGGAGTGAAATGTAGGATATCAATGCGACCAGGTTTCCATCTCGCAGGTGGAACGGATTCAACATGACTTTAATGATTGAGAAGATGATGAAGGCTTTGCGTTTCGGCGATTATGGATCACTGGATCATGTAAAGATGCTGGAGTGCGAGTCCGGGCAGCCAGGGCCGCACGAAGTGCGCGTGCGAATAGAGTTTGCCGGCGCAAATCCTCTCGACCTCAAGTTGCTGTCCGGCCGGATGGCCGCCGTCTTCCCTTTGAATTTCCCTTATACCGTCGGGACCGACATCTCAGGAACAGTCGAGGCGACAGGCGAACTGGTTCGGCGTTTCAAACGCGGAGACCGGGTGTTCGGCCGCCTTGATGCGCGGATTGGCGGGGCGTTCGCCGAATACGCTATCGCCCCTGAGCACGGTTTGTGCCCGATCCCGGAGGCTGTTGATTTCAAGGTTGCGGCGGCGCTGCCTACGGCGGCCGGCACTGCGTGGCTTGCGTTGTTCGATATAGGACGCCTGGGCGCCAAACAAAAAATCCTGATCCATGCGGCATCCGGCGGCGTAGGTTCGTTCGCGGTGCAGCTCGCAAAACGGGCCGGCGCATACGTGATTGCTACTGCATCGCTGGAGAATCATGCATTGATCAGGAGTTTGGGAGCCGATGAAATAATCGACTATAAGAAAGACGATTTTACGCAGCGCGTGGCGGGTGTCGACGTAGTGCTGGATCCAATCGGCGGCGCAACGCAGGAACGCTCGTGGAGTGTCATCAAGCCTGGCGGCGTGCTGGTTTCACTGATCGATCGCGTGATAGGGAATCGCGGCGAGATCCGCGCCGCCTTTGCACCGCTTGCCAACAATTCGGCAACATTGCACGGAATTGCTTTGCTGGCGGCAGGCGGGCAGCTGAAAGCGGTCGTTGATGCCGTATATCCCTTTGCACAAGCACGTAGCGCGCTTGACCATGTTGCGTCGGGACATTCCGTCGGCAAGGTGCTGGTCCATGTTGCGGGATAAATGCGAAATGCCAGGAAGATGATTGGCATCCGCTTCATATAGGCAAGCTGGACGGGGCAGGGCGCGAGATGTCAGCTTATTTTCCAGGGCGGATTGGCATTGAATGCGGCGAGAAGGAAGTCAGCCATGGCACGTACCTTTGCCGGCGGTGCCCGGTCCGACGAGCGGACCAGATGTATGCCGCCGAGATCTGCGCTGACGGCATCGAGCGTGACCCGCTCCAGTTCGCCGCGCCGGACAGCATCGGCGACGATGAATTCCGGTTCGTAAAGAACGCCAAGCCCGGCAACGGCGGCCGCGACCAGTGCGTCGCCATTGTTGGTGCGCAAAGTTCCCTTCACGGCGACGCGCCGCTCTCCTGCCTTGCCGAAATGCCACTCGTCCGGGCGCGACAGGTTGGACAGCGTGAAGCTGAGGCAATTGTGGACTTGCAGGTCGGACCAGAGCCTGGGGTGTCCATGCTGCGTCCAATAACCGGGGGCAGCGCAAACGATCATGGCGCTATCTGCCAGTTTCCTGGACACCAGGCGGCTGTCTTTTAACGGCCCCACCCGGATCGTCAGGTCCCAGCCTTCCTCGATCAGGTCGACCACGCGGTCATTCAATCCCAGATCCACGGCGACTCTCGGATGCTGCTGGTTAAAGGCCGGCAAGAGCGGCGCTATGTAACGCACGCCGAATGACAGCGGCGTATTGAGCCGTAGCAGCCCCGTAGCTTCCAGGCGCTGCGATGTAATCGCCGCTTCCACTTCTTCCAGGTCGGGCAGCAATCGGTTGCACACCTCCAGGTACTGCTGTCCGGCTTCGGTCAGCGTCAGCTTGCGGGTGCTGCGTTGGAATAATCGCACCCCGAGGCGCTCCTCCAGCGCGTCCACGTGCTTGGTGGCCATCGCCGGCGACAGCATCAGCTGACGCGCAGCGGCGGAAAGGCTTCCTGCCCGGGCTGCACGAGAAAAGACCTGCATTCCTGTTATGCGATCGAGCATGGTTATTTAACACCCCTGGTGTGAACTGAAAATATTATTCGCCATATTATCAGTCGCCGGGTGGGAATGTAACCTGAGGGCTGATCTGCATTAACCGTTTGGCATACAGGAATAGAAAATGAATTCATCATCCAGGGAGGCGTCCCCTTTGAAACTGTCGCGGCGAGACCTGCTCGCCACAGCCTCCATCGGCGCGCTGGCAGCTGCAGTCGCAGGTCCCGTATGGGGCGTTGAACGCGCTTTGCTCAAGGCGGCGTCTCCGTGGGACCGCGCAAATGTGCTGGATGGGGTTATCCAGGACGCAGTCGGCAGCGGCGGGATTGTGGGCGCCACGATGATTGCCGCGAAAGATGGCAAGGTCGTCTATCAGCGCGCCGCCGGGTTCGCCGACCGGGAGGGCAAACGCCTGATGACAATCGACGAAATCTGCCGGCTGGCATCGATGACCAAGCCGATCGTCTGCGTGACTGCCTTGGCGCTGGCTGACCGCGGCCAGCTCAGTCTTGAAGACCCGCTGACGCGCTGGCTCCCCTGGTTTCGGCCGAAGCTGGCCGACGGGCGGGAGCCAGTCATCACGGTCAGGCATCTGCTGACGCATACCGCCGGCCTGACCTACGGCTTCCTGGAAGCCCCGGATGGTCCTTACCATCGCTTGGGAGTGTCCGATGGACTGGATGCGTCTGGCCTGACGCTCGAAGAAAATCTTCGGCGGCTTGCGGCGGCGCCCTTGCTCTACGAACCTGGCGCCGGCTGGCACTATTCGATTGCCATCGACGTGCTCGGCGCTGTCATTGAGCGCGCGACCGGCACGACATTGGCGGAAGCCGTGCGCAGCATCGTCACCGGCCCGCTGGGCATGTCCAGCGTCCGATTCGTCGCTCCAGCAGGCAAACTACTAGCCACGCCATACGGCGACGCGGTTCCGCAGCCGGCTCGGATGACGGACTCCTTTGCGCTCAAGTTCGGGCAAAGCGAGATTGTCTACGCGCCATCACGGGCCTTCGATCCCAAGGCGTATCCGTCGGGAGGGGTGGGCATGGTGGGCACCGCCCGCGATTACCTGCGCTTCGCTGAGGCAATCCGAACCGGCGGGGCGGGCATTATCCGCCCGGAAACCGCAACTGCAATGACCACCAACGCCATAGGCAGGCTGACCGCCGGCGCCGGTCTCGGCTGGGGGCTTGGCGTGGCGGTGCTGGAAGACCCGGCTGCGGCGAAGTCGCCCTTGTCCAAAGGCGCCTGGAGCTGGTCTGGGGTGTACGGCAGCAATTTTTGGGTGGATCCGGTTGAGAAGCTCTCCGTCGTCGTGCTGACGAATACGGCTGTCGCTGGAATGACGGGCAATTTCCCGATGGCGCTGCGCCGCGCGGTCTACGCCGGTTAGCTCGCAGCCAACTAAATCGCCGGTATTTGAGGTAAGCACAATTTACCGTTAACGGAAAACTGAAACAGGGAGTTGGACATGAAATTTTTGCCGAGCTTGCTGGCATTGTGTTGGGTGTTTGCGGGAGTGCCCGCGTTCGGCGCTCCTCCGATACGGATTGGCGTGACAACCATCCTGAGCGGGCCAAACGCTGATCGCGGGCAAAGCGAACAGTATGGCGTCGAACTGGCGCTGAACGAAATCAACCGGTCCGGTGGAGTGCTTGGCCGCCAGGTGGAAGCGAGCTACGCCGATAACTCTGCTGATCCTGCAACCGGAATTGCTGGCGCGCGGCGCCTTATTGAACAACAGCATGTCTCGGTGCTCTTGGGCGCCTTGGCAACCCCTGTCACAAAAGCAGTGATGCCGATCGCCAACGCGGCGCGGATGCCATTTGTGATCGATATCTCAGCCGGGCAGGAGTTCGTTGCCGCCGCCGGGATTGGCGGTTTCGAGTATGTTTTCAAGACCAATCCGTCAGAATTGGACATCGCAATGGCTACGATCCGCTGGCTGAAATCGCAGAACGTCCGCAGCGTGGCGATTGTCGCGGACGACAATGCCTTCAGCCTGGCAAACGCGCATGCCATGGAGTCAGCTGCCGCTGAATCGGGAATTGCCGCCGTCGCCACGCAAGTAATCAAGAGTGGCGCAACAGACATCGACGATGTCGTTGCAAAGCTTGCGGCGCCTGCCCCGGACCGTATCCTTACGGTGCTGACCAGTTCAAGCGTCGCATTTCTCCGGGCCTATGAGCAAAGCGGCGGAAAAATTCCCCTGGCCGGACGCATTGATTTTGCGGTTGCCGCAACCACGCTTTCTCCCAAATTCCTGGCTTCGCCTGAATTTGAGAAGGCGTCGGGAATATCCGTGTTCACGCCGCCGGTACCGGAAGTGGCAGTCTTTGTTCGCGCCTATCAAGACAAATATGGCATTGCGCCGACACAGCGCGCGTTCTTCGCGTACGAGGCGACAAAGCTGGTCGCCGACGCAATTGGCCGCGCCGGTTCCGACGCGCCGCAGGCTATCCAGGCAGCGTTGAAAGCAAGCGCGATGCCGTCTCTTTCTGGCGGAACCTTCACCATGGATAAAAATAATCACGCACATACGGCGATGCAAATCGTCGGTATGCGCGGCGGCAAGCTCGCCGTGCTCCAGGGCGCAGCAAAATAGCGCGCCATGTCCTTGAAATCAGGTGCTTTCCGCGTGCGAGGGTCAAGGCGATTGTTGGTGCTTGCTGAATTGTGAAATCAGTTTCAGGCGGTTTATCCACGATAAATTGACCGGCATGATGTGCCACTGCTTTGCACGACAGATTCGTCGGAAGTGACGAAGCGGCTTCGGCAGCGCTAAAAACCAGCATCAAGGAATTTCGAGTGAACAACACAAACCAACTAGCAGCAATTGTCACGGGCGCACCGCGCGGCATCGGCCTGAAACATCTGCACAGCCCGCGGGTGAATGCTTGAACGCGGATCTGCAAGTCGAACAGCATCCGCCGCCGCCAATGGCAGCGGCGGCGAGTCCGAAAATCGCCGCATTGGCATCGCAAGGAGGCAACATGAAACCATCCATCACCTATCTGCACCTGCTGGCCAAGACGCCATTCTTCACCGGCCTCAACCGCAAGCAGCTGCAATGGGTCATCGACCATTCGAAGGAGTGGGAAGCGGCCAAGGGCAACCTGATTGCCCGCAGCGACAGCGATCCCGGCAGTTTCTGGGTGCTGTTGGACGGTGGCTGGCAAATCGAGACCGACAACGGGAAATATCCGGTCGGCCACGCAGATCCAGGCAACTGGTACGGCGCTGACACAGTGCACGCTGCTGCCGTTGCTTCGCGCCTGATGGCTAGCGCCGATAGTTACGTGATGGAGATCCGGCTGGAAGATTTCAACCAGATGATACGCCAGGGTTTCGATTTCGACCGGCATTTACTGCGCGGGGTGCAATTCTATTCCGAGATTCTGAAGCCTTGAGCAGGAAGGAAATATCCCATGCATACCGTTAAGGTGATCACATCCGGCCTGCTATTGCTGGCTATCTGCCTCGGCGTAGGGCGTATGCTCGGCGGACCTGGCGCCATCGGTGCTTCGGTCCTGGCGTTCATTGTGTTGTGGCTGTTCGGAGCGGCGGCGAACCTGTGGTTCGGGGTGGCCCGGGCCGGCTATCCGGTGGCCGACGAACTGCCCATTTTTCTTGCGGTATTTTTGATCCCGGTGGCGGTGGCTCTCTATCTCAGATGGAAATATTGAGCCAACCGCCCCGAACTGCCCTCATAACAGATTTGCGTCTGAAACTGATCCGCTGTGGATCAGAACCGTACCGGCGGCGACGCCAGTCAATGCTTGACGACATCGATGTACTGCCATTCGGCGTGCAGGATCGGATGTTTCTTGAAACCCTTGACCCATGGCCGCGCGAGCCAGCTGCGGATGCGGGTGGTTTTCAGCACCAGGGCCGAGTCTGCTTCAATCTGGCGATTCATCTGCAGGTAGATCTGATTGCGCTCAGGACCGGGCGGCAAGGCAACCGCTTTGTCGTACAGCGCGTCGTAGGCCGGCGAGTCATAGCAGCCGAGATTGCTCTGGCCGATGTTGGGGCCACGCAGCAATTGCATGAAATTCTGTCCTTCCGGATAGACCGCCGTCCAGCCGACGTTCCACAACATCAGCTTGCACTGGATTGCGGCTTTCAGGTTGTCGGAAAAATTATTGACGACGAATTCGGAACGGATGCCGATCTCGTCCAGGCAACGCTTCCATAGTTCCGACATTTCTTGAGAGGACGCTGCTGGTTCGCGGGTGAATGTCAGCAGCAGCGGTTTTCCGTCTGGCATGGCGCGGTAGCCGTCGGCGCCGCGCCTGTAGCCGAAATGATCCAGCAGCTTGTTGGCCAGCGCCGGATCGTAGGCGACGCTGTTGCGGTAGTTTGGATCGTAGCCGGCAACACCTGGCGGAATGAACATTTCCAGCCTGGCGGCCTGGCCATGATGCAATATGGCGACTTCCCGCTTGCTGTCATACGCCATGGCGATCGCACGCCGCAGAGCAATCTTGCCGAGGCTGTTGCCGCCTATGACCGGATCCTTGTAGTTCATGACCGTATAGCTGGCGCTGGCGTCGACAATGCGCTGTAGCTGGATGCCTTGTCCAGCGTATTCCGGCTTCAGCCTGTCGCCGTCCAATACCGCCGGGGCGGCCAGCAGCGGCATCTTGTCGACATCGATCTGCTTGCCCTGGAACGCCAGCCAGCGCGATTGCTCTTCTTCGATGATGTTGATCTCGACCCTGCCGACCTGGGGCATGCGCTTGCCCTGCATGTCTTTGACGATTTGCGTGTCGATGGCGTCGGAGGATGGCTTGAAATCCCAGGTAAAGCCGCGATACTCGGGATTGGCGACCAGCACGATCTTGCTGCGCGGGACATAGGTTTGCAGCATGTACGGACCTGTTCCGACCGGATGCTGTCCGCTTTGCGAGCCGTAGGCGTTGATGATTTCCTGGGCCACCGCGCCGAAGGCCAGATAGGCCATGATGTTCAGGAAATTATAGTCCTTGGCGTTGAGGGTGATGCGCAAGGTGTAGCGGTCTGGCGCCTGCAAGCCGGCCACCGGGGCATCGTAGTTGAAGCGGCCGCTCTTTTGCGCCTGGGCGGCGAGATCGTCCAGGCCGACGATCTTGCCGGCGAGGAAACTCGCGTGTACGGACCGGCTTTGCGGATCGAGAACGCGCTTGAGCGTGTATATATAGTCTTCGGCAGTCAGTTCTCTGCGCACACCCTTGAATGCCGGGTCAGGAGAAAAATAAATGCCTTTCCTGATGTGGAAGGTATAGGTCTTGCCGTCTGCGCTGATTTCCGGCATGGCTTCCGCGGTTTGCGGCACCAGCTTGGCTGGCCTGGCCAGGTAGTCATAAGTGAGCAGGGTTTCGTAGATGACTTCGCTGACCCAGCCGGAATAGAAATTGGCTGTCCTGAGCATGTCGAAGCCGTCATCGGCTGCTTCGAAACCCATCCTGATCACTTTCGACGGGTCGGCCGGGCTGGCGCCGGCGGCGGCGCCGACGCTGCCGGCAAACACTGCGATAACCAGTATTTGCCCTATCAATATCTTTTTAAATCCAAACCGATCCGATAACTGACGACACATTTTCATTCCCTTTTGACTGGGTGCGGGTCCGTTTCGCCTTTCTGGCATGACGAACCAGGATACGATAAATCCTGGCCAATTCCACTCGGAAAATAATTGGCATCCTGTTGTATTTGACAAGGCGCAATACTTTCTTATTCATGATGGATTTGAAAACTCTTGTGAAATGCCATGCAAGCCAATAGACAGGCCGCTCGCCTGTCCCTAATATCCCCATAAATCATATCTATGGCAATTCAGCTCGCTGGGAGTACGCAGCTCGCTGATTGTCATTCATTAGCCCTGGGCAGTTGCCGACTGTCGCCACTCTGTTGCCATATCCGTGTCGTCAAATGCTGTGCGATGCCGTAACAAAAGCAAGACGGGACACAATGATTTTTTTGAAATTTCCGGCATAGAAAGCTATCGAATATGCAAATCACTAAAAAACCCGGCACAGCCAGGGACCAGGACGGAACATGGAGCCATGCGGCGTTAAAAGCCGAACATGTGGCGCTGGTCAACGCCGGCAGCATTGCGCCTACTCGGATGCTGGCCAACAGATATGCCGTTTCTGTAACAACGATCAAGGAAGTCTTGGCTGAAAATGCTATCGCAAATGCGAGCAACGATCCTCCGATTCTTCACTGCCATGATCCGTTCGGACGTTGCAAAAGCATGGTTTGAGCTTCCTCTTATCAAGCAATGACTCAAGAAACCGCATCCCGCATGAAAACATCGAATACGGCAAGCAAACCTGCGCCCCAAGAGCCGGAGCTAGCCACTGACGGCCGCTCATCTGTCTTTCCTGCAGCGCCTACATTGTTTTCAATGAACTATACGAGGCCCACTTACCGGAGTGAGGTACAAGTCAGCTATTCCTGGGTTTTAAGGCCAGTGCCAATTGCATGGTCAAAAATATAGCCGGTTTGGAATGAATGGATAGAGGGAGTTGATAATTTCATGAAAATAGCGACGAAACCGCTGCTGCTGCTTTTGCTGGCATTTGGCGGAAACCTGCCGGCATATGCACAAGAAGATAACTGGGGAAACTTGAATAACCAGGCCGTGGCACTGAGCCGGCAAGGACAGTTTTCCGCCGCTATCGCCGCGGAAAAGACAGCTCTCCAAGTCATCCAGGGAACTGCCGCCGCGCTCCCTCTGGATATTGCGGGAATAATGAGTAATCTAGGGTGGCTATATTCCACCCAGAAACAATACACGCTGGCCGAATCGTTTCTCAAGCGAACACTGGCGATAAGGGAGCGGATACTTGGCCAAGATCATCCGGATGTCGTCAACACGCTCAGCCAGTTGGCCTTGGTGTACCGCCAGACAGGAAGAGAAGAAAGCGCCGAGTCCGTGGAAAAGCGTGCCGCCGCTATTCTTGCGTCACAACCTCATTGACAGGCTGAAATGCCTGACGATTGACGATGATATTGCCTACGATAAGCTGTGGGCAAGAATTGCGGCCGGCCATGTGGGAAGCCATTGCGAGGGAAGTCCAGTTATCGTGCAAATTCCAAGGGGAAATGTAACAATCGGCACTGCATAGTCGATAGAATATGAGTGATGCAAATTTAGCTGTCGATGATTGCAAAAATTGCATGAAATATTTTGGATCACTCGAAATGCATAACTCATCAGGCGCACTTGCCGATATAGATCCCGTGTCAGCCGGATTCGCTACAGACCGGGATGGTTTTGTTTCTTACAAAAACTCGCTCCTGTTTTTACCGCCCAAGGAACGCGGCGCTTTCCGTCTGTTGCTCAATGCCTGGCCTAAAGTCGTTTTAAAAGAAGACTTTTCAAAAAATGTCTGGGCTGGGCGCATGTCGGATGAAAGTTTGGCGCGCTGTATTACGCAACTGCGCCGGGGCCTCTCCAATCTTGGCGTCGCGCAGATCGATTCCTTTTATGGCCAGGGTTATCGTCTGACGATTTTGTCGGATAAAGTGCGGCGCTTGTCAGGCGCGCCGGCGACGGTTCCTCCACACAAATCCGATGCGGTAAAGCCCCATGCAGCGCTGGTCGAGGCTTGCATCCACGCCCGGCAACTACTTGAACGTCGTTCGCAGGACGCCTTTTCCCAAGCGGAAGCCATACTCAAAAATGTCATCTCCAAGGCTCCCGACTATATGGTGGCCAAGCTCCTGCTCGCACAATACGTGGCCGAGCGGGGGTTTTTTGATGCGAATATACAGCGCTCCCAAATTGACGATGCCCTTGGCCAGTTAAGGTTCGCTCAAGAGGCCGAGCCGCATTTGCAAGGTTTGCAATCACTGACAGGCCATCTTCTTGATTGCAAGTGGCATTTCGATGAAGCCAGGGGGGCGCACGAACAGGCCTTGCAAATGTCTCCCGACGATGACGTCGCCTATTATCGCTACGGTTATCACCTGATCTACACCAATGCCTCATCCGAGGCTGTCGACGCTTTCCGTTTTGCGGCTCAGCTCAATCCGTTCTCACCGAACATTGCCACTATGCTGGTGCGTGCCTGCGCTTGCGCAAACATGGATCCAGCCGAAGTCTTGGCGCAAGCACGAAGCGCATATTCATCTCATCCGGATAGTCCTTGGACTTATGTGAATCTGCTCTACACGCGAGCCTGGGTGGATCCGCAACCGGAAGTCGCCCATGCCGCACGTCATTTCGTACAAAAGAACCGCTATGCGCACGCCCTGACGTCCAGGGCCGTGGCATACGTACTTGCGCGTTGCGGCGACCATGCCGGGGCGCTGGAAGTCATTGAAAAGCATGGCAGTGTCCATGGGATACATCTGGCGGCTTTGGTTGCAATGGGATTGCTGGACGAGGCGATGATAAAAGTGAAGGCTGCTGCTGAAACCGGATTTGGCGTCTTGCCCTTTTTACTCAATGTTCCTGAAAACTCTGCGCTGAAACAACACCCTGACTATCCCCAAGTACATGCGAAAGTATTTTCCCGCATGCCCGGAAAACCAATTTAGCGGCAATCTGTATATAACGTTTCGGTTTCGGCTACCTGCGTTTTTGCCCATGTGGGGAGGCATTTCGAGGGAAGCCCGGCTATCGTGCAAATTCCAAGGGGAAATGTAACAATCGGCACTGCATAGTCGATAGAATATGAGTGATGCAAATTTGGCTGTCGATGATTGCAGAAATTGCATGAAATATTTTGGATCACTCGAAATGCATAACTCATCAGGCGCACTTGCCGATATAGATCCCGTATCAGCCGGATTCGATATAGACCGGGATGGTTTTGTTTCTTACAAAAACTCGCTCCTGTTTTTACCGCCCAAGGAACGCGGCGCTTTCCGTCTGTTGCTCAATGCCTGGCCTAAAGTCGTTTTAAAAGAAGACTTTTCAAAAAATGTCTGGGCAGGGCGCATGTCGGATGAAAGTTTGGCGCGCTGTATTACGCAACTGCGCCGAGGCCTCTCCAATCTTGGCGTCGCGCAGATCGATTCCTTTTATGGCCAGGGTTATCGTCTGACGATTTTGTCGGATAAAGTGCGGCGATTATCGGTTGTGCCGGCGACAATTCCTCCTCGCAAATCCGATGCGGTAAAGCCCCATGCGGCGCTGGTAGAGGCTTGCATCCACGCCCGGCAATTACTGGAACGCCGGTCGCTGGACGCCTTTTCCCAAGCGGAAGCCATACTCAAAAATGTCATCGCCAAGGCCCCCGACTATATGGTGGCCAAGCTCCTGCTCGCGCAATACGTAGCCGAGAGGGCGTTTTTTGACGGGAACATACAGCGCTCGCAAATCGACGATGCCCTTGGCCAGTTAAGGTTAGTTCAAGAGGCCGAGCCGTATTTGCAAGGCCTGCAGTCGCAGATAGGCTACCTCCTCGATTGCAAGTGGCATTTCGATGAAGCCAGGGGCGCGCACGAACAGGCCTTGCAAATGTCGCCCGACGATGACGTCGCCTATTATCGTTATGGTTTTCATCTGCTGACCAGCAATGCTCCGTCCGAGGCAGTCAGTGCTTTGCATTCTGCCGTCCAGCTCAATCCATTCTCCCCGAACATGGCCGTCGGACTGGTACGTGCCTACGCTTGTGCAAACATGGATCCAGCCGAAGTCTTGGCGCAAGCACGAAGCGCATATTCATCGCATCCGGATAGCCCCTCGACTTATGTGAATCTGCTCTACACGCTAGCCTGGGTGGACCCGCAACCGGAAGTCGCCCATGCCGCACGTCATTTCGTGGAAAAGAACCGCTATGCGCACGCGCTCTCGTCGAGGGCCGTGGCATACATACTTGCGCGTTGCGGCGACCATGCCGGGGCGCTGGAAATCATTGAGAAGCACAGCAGTGTCCATGGCATACACCTGGCGGCGTTAACTGCCATGGGCATGCTTGACGAAGGAATGGTGAAGGTGAGGGCGGCCGCTGAAACCGGATTTGGCGTCCTGCCTTTTTCACTCAGCGTTCCGGAATGCGCGGCGCTGAAACAACATCCGGATTACGCAGAGGTACACGCCAAGGTATTTGGCCGCGTGCCTGCGAAGTGAGCAACGGCGCAATGAAAGAACATTGGCGCCGCATTCTCCGGCGCTGGAGCTGCCGTTGCCATTTCTTCCGGAAAGACTAGTCGCCAATATTCGAAAGCGCGGTCTTTCGTAACGGACGATGCCCTTGGTTTTCTGCCTGAAGAAATCAAGGCGCCTCTATAACGATCAACGATGCAGCGTAGTCGATGGTTTTCTTGTAAGCCGGCAGGCTGGGATGCGTGAGATTGCTCAAGGTCGTTAACCGATTTTTGAAAGCCAATAAATTGGACTCCGGGTCCCCTGCTTTTTCCAGGATGAGATAGCGGCAAACTCCGTTGATGACAACATGCACCTGGCCGATGACATTCGCACCGTAAAGCGTAAGCGCTGCCAGCTTCAAGATTTCATCGACGCGTTCGTCGAGCACTTTGTCGTCCGTGATCATTTCCATATGGCTTATAACCCGTGGTAGTCGAGTCGTTCATCCTAGAGATCAAGGCGCTTGCAGTCCATTCGTTTGTGCGTGCTTTCACAATGGTTGTCAATTTCCATATCGTTTGGTCAGACTCTTGCCTGTCGGCACGCATTTCATTCTTTTCGTTGCTTTTCGAAAACGATCTTCGCGTCACATCTTCTCCTGGTTCGCCGATGCCACAAATGATGACGTCTTCTTGATGATTTCGTTAATCATTGTTTTCGTATGTCACACGAAGAAAATAATCACCTATATTCCATTCAATGCCGGCTGTGCGGCAGTTGGGTTAAATCTCTTATTTGATGGGCGTTAATCATGATTCTTCGGGATGATCAGTGGGAAAAATTAGAACCGTTGTTGCTTGGCAAGCAAGGCGCGCCGGGAGTAAGCGGGCGCAATAACCGGTTATTTATCGAGGCCGTGCTTTTGCATGTCTCCGATCGTCGCTGCTGGAGCGAATTATCATCCGAATTCGGAGGATGGAATGCCATTTATATGCGGTTTAGACGGTGGAACCAAAGCGGCTTCTGGCGCCAGATAGTGCAGGACCTGGATGGCGAGGGGGAACTGCGTATCGCAATGGAGAAGATTGCCGAATATGCCGATCAGCAAACAGAAGATGCTGTCAGAAGAAAGACCAGGAAAGTTGAACGTGAAATTTATGCAGCCTCAGTAAATTCGCTGAGAAGGGGCTTGGAAAAATATAATGAAAGTGAGGCCGGCGTGACCTGGCTGTCATTGGTAGGGCCACTTAAAGACAATGGGGGCATGAATCTTTGATGCCGGGCGAAAGAAGCTGAATTTCCATGTAGGCTGATTTGAAAATTTTTGGAGAAATTGATGGCTGAATTTCAGGTTGCCGATGAAGGAATCGGTACTGACATTTGCGGACCTGCGGCCAGGGATACATGCCTAGCCACGGCGAGAAAAAAAGTCGAGGCGCGCCGAATGCTTGAGGATGTGCTGGAAGAAAGCAGGCAACGCCGTGCCGACTGGAACAGCCTGCATGAGTCATGAGGATCGTGGTTACCTCGCAACCAATGATTATGTCTTTATGATGATTTTTCAAGGCAGTGCGCATTGTCGTTACAAAGGATCAAAGTGCATATAGCATTGCAAGAAGCTTGGCAGGGCAGGGAAGAAAAGATAATTTTTCCTGGTTAAATCAATTCAAAAAATATTGAATATAAAACGGCCTTCAATATTGTTTACCTGATTGAGCCCCGTGCCGTTGAACCTGGCGATGATCGTGGTTGGGGGAATGTCAGGCAGCTGGAGATAAGGCGATAGTTGTTTTCGAATTTTATAAGAAGAAAAATGCAACACTGGCATCGTCACACTCCGGGCATTGCTCCCGAATCTGTTGGATTTACAGTCGATCAGCATGGATTTGTGGCTTATAACAATGCGATACTCGATTTGCCGCCTAAGGAGAGAGGGGCATTAAGTCTTTTGCTGAGCGCCTGGCCGAAGTCGGTGTCAAAGAAGGATTTTGCCCTGCATGTATGGAATGGGCGGATGTCGAATGAAAGTCTCGCGCGTTGCATGGCGCAGCTGCGGCGGGTGCTCTCGCATATCGGCATGATAAAAATCGATTCATTGTATGGGCTCGGATATCGCCTGACCATCCTGCCGGAGACTGTGGACGCCTCGGCCCGGTTGCTATCGGACCGCGGCCGCCAATCCGCCGCGGCCAAAGTGCATCCTTCAATAACGGCTGCCTGCCTCTACGCGCAACAAATTCTCCAGAATCATTCGCCAGCTGCCTATGACCGAGCAGAATCGATCATCAACGATGTCGTCTCTCAAGCCCCTGATTACATTCCGGCGAAACTGGTATTGGTCCAATGCATGGCCAATCGTGCGATCAACGGGATGCCTGGCTGCCCGAGGGCGATTGACGAAGCGCTGGAAATACTGGCTTCTATCGAGCGCACCGAGCCTGGCGCATCGGATTTGCAGTCACAAAAGGCTTATCTTCTCGACGGCAAGTGGCAGTTTGATGAAGCCCTGCTCATGCATGAGCAAGCGTTGCTTCTGGCGCCGGAAAATCCTTCCACGCATTTCAATTATGGCTTGCACCTGCTCGCGACTGGCGCAACACCCTGCGCCGTCATGGCGTTTCGCTCCGCCGTCGAACTGAATCCCTTTTCGCCCGAGCAGTCGATCATGCATGCGCGGGCCCTTGCCGCTGCCGGCGCCAGCGTCATCGACATGGTCGAGCACGCGCGCGAGGCGTATCGCATCCATCCAGACAGCCAGCAAGTCTATCTGTATTTGCTGGGCATGCTGGCGTTTGCGGATCCTCAGCCGGAACTGGCGCACGCCGCGAGGCAGATTACCTTAAGCCGTTCGTCCTGGATCTACGCTGCGGGAACTATTTCCTATGTGCTTGCGCGATGTGGCGACAGGGCAGCCGCCTTGGAATTGATTGATGCGCAGGCGTCTGCCAGCGCCAGCATCCGGGTAACGCATCTGGCGGCCCTGATAGCCCTCGATCTGGTTGACGCAGCGCTGCTCAGGGTGAAAGAGGCTACGCATGCCGGTTGTGGCCATCTGCCGATTTTGCTGAGCTTTGTCGAAAATTCGGCACTTAAGGAGTGTCCGGAATACCCCGCCATTCTTGCGCGCATATTTTCGGGTTAATCACTATCCAATACGCGATTCGCGGACGGTCCGTGATTGTCTAGGCCATGCGATGCCTGTCGCGGATGGCTATTTCTCCGATGACAAGAATATTTTCGCCAGTGGCAGTTGGGTGTTTATAACCCGCCTCGGGCTGTCTTCCCGCATTGCTGGATAAGTCCTCGATACCCCCTTTGCACAATCCATCCGGATGCGCTTTCGACAAAAGCGCATTTGTCTTTTGCATGGCGTTTTCAATGTGGCGGCTTTTTCAGCAGGTCAATTTTCTTATCTTATCCAATGCAAAAACAACAAATGCTTACGCCTTCCTGATGGTTTCGTTAAGCATTGTTGGGCGAGGTCGCAACTCCGAAAAAGCCGCCTACATTATCAGTTATTGAATGTATTGCTCGCGAATTTAATGCTTCATGACGCGATTATCTCGATTTCAACAAGTCAGATATAGGTGCTTGTGTCGAGCAAATTTCATATGCCTGAATTGAATTGACGATTGTTGGGAGATATAAAAATGAACAAAGTTTATCGAGTCATCTGGAATAAAACCTCTGGTGATTATTGTGTGGTGGGGGAATCGGCAAAAAATGCTGGCAAGGGGAAGAGCAATACCTCGGTGTCACAGGTCAGAAAATTATCCGAAACGGCGGGGCGGAATTTTTCTGTAAAGACCATTGCTAAGAATATTTCTGTTATTTTTCTATTCGGATTTTTTACAGATATAGCGTGGGCTGGCTATATAGGAAATTGTGCCGGCACGAGCCTTAACTCTTGGACTTTGTTAGGGGTGACAGCGGCGGGTTGGCAGGGTATGAATGATGCGGGTGCAGCTGGCGAAGGAAATTGCGGCCCTTCTGGTACACAAGGAACGGGGGTAATTATCTCTGAAAATAATTCGGGAAATGGCGGGACGGCTAGCGCTACGTCGGCGTATATGTATATTGGCCAAACGGGGAACAATTCAGCTGGAAGTATTACACTTTACGGTCCTACCGGCATAAATTTAAAAGGTAACTCGGCTGTGACCGGGACCTTTTCGAGTAGTGGCCTTGCGACGTTCTCCAGCGGGGCTAGCCTGGCGAACAATAAGCTGACTAATGTCCTGGCCGGAACAGCTCCGACTGACGGCGTAAATTTCAGCCAGTTAAGCTCGCTGTCGACATCGACCTCGACTGGCTTGAGTACAACCAACAGTAACGTGGCATCGTTGTCGACTTCGACATCAACGGGCCTGAGCACCACCAATAGCAATGTGACGTCGCTGTCGACGTCCACGTCAACTGGCATCGCTTCATTGTCGACGTCAACGTCGACCGGCCTGAGTACAACGAATAGCAATGTTTCGTCGTTGTCGACCTCGACTTCCACTGGTCTGAGTA
>NZ_JBWKQR010000003.1:74054-76920 GCF_059418905.1 Collimonas sp. GW821-FHT07E08
ACGACCAACAGCAATGTGGCGTCACTGTCGACGTCCACGTCAACCGGCATCGCATCGTTGTCGACCTCGACTTCCACTGGTCTGAGTACGACCAACAGCAATGTGGCGTCACTGTCGACGTCCACGTCAACCGGCATCGCATCGTTGTCGACCTCGACTTCCACGGGGCTGAGCACGACCAACAGCAATGTTTCGTCGCTTTCCACCTCGACATCTACAGGTCTGAGTACCACTAATAGCAATGTGGCGTCACTGTCGACATCCACGTCAACTGGCATCGCATCGCTGTCGACATCAACTTCGACCGGCCTGAGCACAACCAACAGCAACGTGTCGTCGCTGTCGACCTCGACATCTGCAGGTCTGAGTACAACGAATAGCAATGTGGCGTCGTTGTCGACGTCCACGTCAACTGGCATCGCATCGCTGTCGACATCGACATCGAGCGGCCTGAGCACGACCAATAGCAGTGTCTCGTCGTTGTCCACATCGACTTCCACTGGTCTGAGCACGACTAATAGCAGTGTCTCGTCGCTCTCCACATCGACTTCTACTGGTTTGAGCACCACGAACAGCAATGTGGGTTCATTGTCGACTGGCTTGAGCTCAACCAACAGCAACGTGTCGTCGCTGTCGACCTCGACCTCGACGGGTATCAGCACAACGCAAAGTGGGGTGAATTCGCTGTCGACCTCAACCTCGACGGGCATTAGCACGAATGCCAGCAACATCGGTTCGCTGTCGACAGGCTTGAGCACAACCAACAGTAACGTGACATCGTTGTCGACTTCGACGTCAACGGGTCTGAGCACGACCAATAGCAGTGTGTCATCACTGTCAACCTCGACTTCGACGGGCATCAGTACGAACGCGAGCAACATCGGTTCGTTGTCGACGGGGCTGAGCACAACCAACAGCAATGTGACTTCATTGTCGACATCGACCTCGGCCGGCATCAGCACGGCGCAAAGCGGCGTGAATTCGCTGTCGACCGGCCTGAGCACAACGAACAGCAATGTGGGTTCATTGTCGACCGGCTTGAGCACAACGAACAGCAATGTGGGTTCATTGTCGACCGGCTTGAGCACAACCAACAGCAACGTCACATCGTTGTCGACTTCGACCTCAACCGGTCTGAGCACGACCAATAGCAGTGTGTCATCGCTTTCGACCTCAACTTCGACGGGCATCAGTACGAACGCGAGCAACATCGGCTCGTTGTCGACAGGGCTGAGTACGACCAACAGCAACGTAACGTCGCTGTCAACTTCGACCTCGACGGGGCTGAGCACGACCAACAGCAATGTGGCTTCGTTATCGACTTCAACCTCGACGGGTATCAGCACAACGCAAAGCGGCGTGAATTCGCTGTCGACCTCGACCTCAACGGGTCTGAGCACTGCCAATAGCAATGTGGCTTCGCTGTCTACTTCAACCTCGACCGGTATCAGCACGGCGCAAAGCGGCGTGAATTCGCTGTCTACGGGTTTGAGCACAACCAACAGCAACGTGACGTCGCTGTCAACGTCGACCTCGACCGGCATTGCATCACTGTCGACAGGAGTTGCTAATTCTGTTCAATATGACAACCCTGGTCACACCAGCGTTACTTTGGGAGGGGTTGGTGCGACAACGCCAGTGACCCTTACCAATGTGGCTGCCGGCGTGAATCCAACCGATGCTGTGAACTACGGTCAGTTGTCGTCTTTGTCCACTTCGGCGTCGACGGGCATCACTTCACTGTCAACCGGCTTGAGCACGACCAATAGCAGCGTGTCATCGCTGTCGACCTCGACTTCGACCGGCATCAGCACCAACGCCAGCAACATCGGTTCGTTGTCGACAGGGCTGAGCACAACCAACAGCAACGTGACATCGTTGTCGACTTCGACCTCAACGGGGCTGAGCACAGCCAACAGTAATGTGATCTCGCTGTCAACGTCGACTTCGACTGGCATCAGCACGGCGCAAAGCGGCGTGAATTCATTGTCCACAGGTCTGAGTACGACGAACAGCAATGTGGGTTCGTTGTCGACTTCGACGTCAACGGGTCTGAGCACGACCAACAGCAACGTGACGTCGCTGTCGACCTCGACTTCGACTGGCATCAGCACCAACGCCAGCAACATCGGCTCGCTGTCGACCGGCCTGAGCACAACCAACAGCAACGTGACGTCACTGTCAACTTCGACTTCGGCTGGCATCAGCACTAACGCCAGCAACATCGGCTCGTTGTCGACAGGATTGAGCACGACCAACAGCAATGTGACGTCGTTGTCGACCTCGACTTCGACTGGCATCAGCACTAACGCCAGCAACATCGGCTCGTTGTCGACTGGCCTGAGCACGACCAACAGCAATGTGACGTCGTTGTCGACCTCGACTTCGACTGGCATCAGTACGAACGCCAGCAACATCGGTTCGCTGTCGACAGGCCTGAGCACTACCAACAGCAACGTGACCTCGCTGTCGACCTCAACTTCGACCGGCATCAGTACGAACGCCAGCAACATCGGTTCGTTGTCGACTGGTCTGAGCACTACCAATAGCAACGTGACGTCGTTGTCAACGTCTACTTCGACCGGCATCAGCACGAACGCCAGCAATATTGGCTCGTTGTCGACAGGGCTGAGCACAACCAACAGCAACGTGACGTCGCTGTCGACCTCGACTTCGACCGGCATCAGCACTAACGCCAGCAACATCGGCTCGTTGTCGACAGGCTTGAGCACGACCAACAGCAATGTGACCTCGCTGTCGACCTCAACTTCGACCGGCATCAGCACGAACGCCAGTAATATTGGTTCGTTGTCGACCGGCCTGAGCACAACCAACAACAACGTGACGTCGTTGTCAACGTCCACTT